>JBDSVV010000222.1:0-2990 GCA_039927035.1 Ornithinibacter sp.
CGCATCGGCAGCCCGCTGTTCCACTTCGGGATGATCGGCGTGTTCTTCGGGCACGTCATCGGCCTGATCATCCCCCGCGTGTGGACCAACGCACTCGGGCTGAGCGAGCATGCCTACCACGTGATCGCGCTCGCGGGCGGCATCCCGGCGGGGCTGGCTGCCCTCGCCGGCCTGGTCATCCTCATCTACCGTCGGCGCACGGTGGGGCCGGTCTTCAGTGCGACCACCCGCAACGACAAGGCGATGTATGCCGTGCTGGGCTTGGTCATCGTGCTGGGCATGTGGAACACCATCGCCGGGAGCGTGCTCGAGTTCGGCGGGGTGTACAACTACCGCGAGGGCGTCTCACCGTGGTTCCGGAGCATCTTCATGCTCTCGCCCGACCCCCAACTGATGGTGGTTGCTCCGTTGGGCTTCCAGCTCCACGCGCTGCTCGCGTTCCTGCTCTTCGCGATGTGGCCGTTCACCCGCCTCGTGCACGCCTTCTCCGCGCCGATCGGCTACCTCACTCGCCCCTACATCGTCTACCGCTCCAAGGACCAGCGGCCCGGACAGGGCACCGGAAGCCGTGCCCCACAGCGCGGCTGGGACAAGTCCGAGCTCCAGAAGAAGAAGTGACGACAGCGATGACCGACACGGCGACCCGGGCGCACCGCCGGGAGGAGCGGACCATGACGGACCTCAGCACCGCGGAGCAGGAGTGGCACGACTGGATCGCGGTGGTGTGCGAGCGCGTCGGCGTCGACCCGGCCTCGGTCGACGTGGCGGGCATCCACGCTCTGACCAAGGACATCGCACACGACTTCGCGCGGCCGATGGCCCCGGTGGGCTCCTACATCCTCGGCCTCGCGGTCGGTGCGCGCGTGGCTCGGGGTGAGCCGGTCAGGGCGCAGGAGCTCGCCGACGCGATCCGCTCCACGCTGGGCTGAGTCGTGCCGGCCGCTCCCTACGGCGCAGGGGCCTCGGCCTTCGGCACCCGGGTGGGCAGGTGTCGGGTGAAGTGCAGGGCAGGGTCGGGGATGGGCTGGCGCCGCAGCGCTCGCTCGTCCGCGAGATAGCTCATCGACATCGTCCACGGTCCCCGATCCCCTTGTCGGGGAAGGGCGCCGAGGCTGCGCTGCACATAGCCGGCGCCGAAGTCCAGCAGGGGTCGGGTCACCACGCCGTCCGGCGGCAGCACTGGCGTGCACACGGCATAGCAGTGGTCGTCCATGTGGGCGATCAGCCGGCAGAGGTGCTCGGCCAGCAGGCCGACCTTCAGGGTCCAGGACGCGTTGGTGTAGCCGACGAAGAACGCGAAGTTGGGGACGCCACTGAGCATCATGCCCTTGAACGCGACCCGGTCGGTGGGCTCCACCACCTCGCCGTCGACGCTCAGCTCGATCCCGCCGAAGGGCAGCAGGGTGAAGCCGGTGGCGGTCACGATGACGTCTGCCGCCAGGTGCTGGCCGGACGAGGTGCGGATGCCGTGCTCGGTGAAGGTGTCGACCCGGTCGGTCACCACTGACGCGCGGCCGTCGCTGATCGACTTGAAGAGGTCGCCGTCGGGGATGGCGCACAGCCGTTGGTCCCATGGAGCGTAGGGCGGGTTGAAGTGGGTGTCGACGTCAAAGCCGGCGGGGAGGGCGCGGGCTGCCATGCGACGCAGGAGCTTTCGTGTTCCGCCCGGATACTTTCGGGCCAGCTCCCAGGTAGCGCGCTGGGTGAGGATGTTCTTGCGGCGCACGACGCGGAACGCGCGGTCCGGGCCGAGGGCACGGGTGAGCCCCTTGGCCAGCGCATCGCGTCGTGGGAGGGACATGACGTAGGTGGGCGTGCGCTGCAGCATCGTCACGTGCTTCGCGGTGCGTGCGAGGGCGGGAACCAGGGTCACGGCGGTGGCGCCGCTGCCGATGACGACCACCCGGCATCCGGTGACGTCCAGGGCCTGCGGCCACTGCTGGGGGTGCACGATCGTGCCGGTGAAGCGATCTCGCCCGGGGAAGGTCGGCGTGTGGGGCTCGTCGTAGCGGTAGTAGCCGGTCGCGCCCAGGAGCCATGACGTGGTGAGGATGTGCCGGGTGCCCGTGTCGGTGCGCTCGACGAGCACCGACCACACTGCTTCCTCGCTGATCCAGTCGGCTCGAACGACTCTGTGGTGGAACCTGATGTGCTCGGTGATCCTGTTCTCGGCGGCGGTGTCCCGCAGGTAGCGCAGGATGGCGTCGCCATCGGCGATGGAGGTGTCGTCACGCCAGGGTCGGAACTCGTAGCCGAAGGTGTAGAGGTCGGAGTCGGAGCGCACGCCCGGATAGCGGAACAGGCTCCATGTGCCACCGAGGTCGCCGCGGGACTCGAGCACGGCATACGTGCGGTGCGGGTGCTCCACCCCGAGGTAGCGGGCGACCCCGATGCCTGAGATCCCGGCGCCGGCGACGAGGACGTCGACGTGCTCGGGGGTCGGCGACGTGTCGACAGTGCTCATTCGAAGGCGCTCCGTGCGGGGGTCGGGGGTGGTGGACCCCATCGTCGCCGATGGAGTCGCAAGAGGTGTCCAGGTGGCCCGGCGCAGCCTTCACCCCGCCGGCCGGCATCCGCGCTCCGCCCAAGGTGCGACATTCGCCGCCAGCACTCGTTGCGTCACTCCGGCCGGCACGAACCCATCCTCATCCACCACTAGACAAGTGATTCCCGGCTGTTGCTGTTGTTACAGGTGTGGGTTGGTGGTGGAACAGGGCGAGGGTGCCCAAACTCGGCGTTGTACCCCAACGTCGAGCAGGAGGCTCACCGTGGACGCCGATCTGGACACCCTCGCGACCGCACTCTACGTGCGCGTCGATGACCTGCTATAGACCACCCCGGACCGGGTCCCGGTCCGAGCAGGCACGGTGTTCGCCCCCAAGCTCAGCGACTCAGAACTGGTCACCCTCTGCGTGATGCAGGCTCTCACTCGGTGAACAACGATCCGTCGGCATGCGTCGTCAGCCACGGCGATCAACGTCCCCTATTCG
>JBDSVV010000223.1:0-3458 GCA_039927035.1 Ornithinibacter sp.
CGTGCTCCTTCGCCCTGCGCCGAGGGGCGGACCCTGCCAAGGTCGCTGCCGCACTCCTGCCGGACCGGACGTCCTTCGAGCCGGGCGAGCTGGCCACGATCGCGGTGGCGAGGTCGCTGGCCTCGGATCCAGGTGAGCTGAAAGCTCGGGACAAGACCGCGCTGATCGATGCCTACGGCGAGCAGGGCGCGGAGTGGATCGCCTTGAGCGTGGTCATGATGGGTTTTCTCAACAAGTTCATGAGCACCGTTGGCCTGGAGGTCGAGCAAGCGGTGCTCGAAGATGTGAAGACCCTTGAGTTGGACGAGGCGCATCCAGCCCCGCCAGTGGACGGCCTGCGCTCGAGGCTCCGGATCCTTCCCCTGCTCCCTACAGCCATCTGCTACGACCGACTCGCCCAGCGCGGCATGCCCAAGACCAGCTCAGCCGTGGCCGGGCATCTGTCCGAGACCACCGGGCACGACTTCCCCGTGCTGGCAGGACTGCGGTCGTCCCGGGCCCGCCGCGCGATCGCGACGATGCTCAAGGACAACCTCGACCCCGAGACGTCGATCATCGGCATCCGCACCAAGGTGCTCGCCGGCGCGGTGTACGCCGCCACCGTGGCGGACACCCACCTCATGGCCGACGTCGAGGCGCTGGCCGACCGGGTCGCGCTGTCGGATGACGTTCTCGCTGCCGCCGCGGCATACGGTCGAGGCGAATCGCCCGCTCCGGAGGAAGGGACAAGGACAGCGCTCGTGCTCGTCCGTGAGGCCTCGCACAGTCCGGTGACGCTCAGCACAGCCACGGTCCGCGCCTGCGCCCAGGACCTGACACCGGAAGCCATCATCGAGCTCACCACATGGCTGTCCGTGCTCCAGATGCTGCACCGCCTCACCCGTTACGTCCGTCCCATCAACTGAGGAGCTCAATCGATGTCCAAGCGCAAGTCCCACGACTCCGTCTCCACCGAGATCGCCGCAACCCCCGAGCACGTCTACGCGCTCGTCTCCGACATCACCCGGATGGGCGAGTGGAGCCCGGAGTGCATCTCCTGCACCTGGACGAAAGGAGCGGACGGTCCGGCCGTAGGCGCCCGATTCAAGGCCAAGAACAGGGGTGGTCGTGGCCCGGCCTGGTCCAACACACCGACGGTGATCGCCGCGGACCCCGGTCGCGAATTCGCGTTCAACCGGAACGGACCGGGCATCGGCTCCTACACGTGGCGGTACGTCATGGAGCCAACCGCCACCGGCACCCTCCTCACCGAGTCCTACGACGCCGAGCGCCCCTTGGGGTCAGTGATGACCTCGATCACCGAGAAGTGGACTGGCAGCAGCGACCGCGACGCGGACCTGCACCGAGGCATGAGCACCACCGTGAGGAGCATCAAGGACGCGGCCGAACGATCGTAAGACCCGAGCCGAACACGAGCCGCCATCTCGCAACAGAGGCGTAGATTCGTCGCGTCCGTGTCAGGACACCGAGGACCAGGGTCGCCGGGGGCAGCCTTGACGAAGAAGCAGCGGAGATCAACTGGATGGAAGCGATCAGACCGCTCTTCAACTGCTGACACATGCGCGTGCTTAGGGGGGCGTAGCCCCACGGTGCCTGTTTGATGACCATAAGTTTGCCCCCGGGTGGCGCATCCGGATCTCCCGCGACGAGTGAGTCTTTCCGCCGCCAGCCGCCGTGTCGCACCGCGTCTGGCTACTGTCGGGTGTGCCTACTTTCGTTCTCATCCCGGGCGCCGGTGGGTCGTCGTGGGTCTGGAGTCGCGTAACCCGCCTCCTGACCGAGGCAGACCACGAAGTGATCGCTGTCGACCTGCCCGGCGACGACGAAACCGCGGGCCTGGCCCGCTACACCGAACTGGTGGTGGACGCGATCGGTTCATCCGCCGAGGTCGTCCTCGTCGCCGGGTCGCTGGGAGGATTCACCGCGCCGCTGGTCTGCGCGCGGGTCACCGTCCGTGAGTTGGTGCTGGTCAATGCGATGATCCCTGACCTCGGAGAGACAGCACGCGAGTGGTGGGCACATACGGGCGCGTTGGAGGCCCGGGAGGAGGCGGCGCGCGCCGGTGGCTACGGTCCGTTCGACCTGGCTACCTACTTCCTGCACGATGTCGATGTGGAGATCGTTGCCGAGGGCGAGCGGTATCAGCGAGCCGAGGCCGAGATCGCCTTTGAATCGGTGTGTGACTTCACGGCGTGGCCAGCAACCGGGACTCGCGTTCTCATTGGCGCGGACGACCGCTTCTTCCCCGCCGGCTTGCAGCGCCGGGTCGCGCGTGACCGGCTTGGCATCGAGCCCGACGTGATTGCGGGTGGTCACCTGCTCCCATTGGTGCAGCCGCGGCTGGTGGCGGAGTACCTGCAGCAGAGGCCCCGCCGCTCCTGACTGCGTCACTTCGCCGCGAGTCGGGCTGCCCTCGCGAGCACCATTCGTCGAGTGGGCGGCTCCCACAGACGAGGGGCGCTATGCGCAGCCTTCCCGGGCCTCGAAGGCGTTCACACACCAGCGACGTAGGCGGTCAGGAAGTGCACGCCGTGCCGGTCGAGGTTGCCGCGGGCGCGGTCGTAGTGCTCGGTGGTTCTCGGGTCGGCATGGCGGGCCAGGATCTGCGCGCCGCGCAGCGGGACCCCGGCATCCAGGGCGTTCGTGATTGCTGCGTGACGCAGAGAGTGCGGGCTGATGTGCCGCGGGATGGCGGCGGCTTTCGCAACCCGGGCGACCATCCGATACACGTCGCGCCGGTCGACCGGCTTTCCCGACACCGGGCGCAGCACCAACCGGCCTGCCACGTGTTCACCCCGGCAGGCCTCCAGCGCCCGCAGCACCGGGACCGTGACAGGCATCGTGGCGGGCTTGTTGCCCTTGCCCACCAAGTGCAGCACCCGGTGCCCGCGCAGGGTCTCGGCGTAGTCCTCGACCCGCACTGCTGCCGCCTCCGAGGCGCGCAGGGCGTTGATGCCCAGCAGGTACGCGAGCGCCCCGTGGTGAACGGTGATGGTCTGGGCGACCTGCAGGAACCGGATCAGCTCGAGGCGGTCCAGCCCTTGGGTGCGGGACTCGTCGCGGTGGACCTTGGGCAGTCGCGCGTACACGGCAGGGTCTGCCGGGATGAGTCCGTCGATGTGCGCGAACCGGAAGAAGCCACGGACCCCGTGCATCATCGTCACCACAGAGGAGTCCATCAGCCCGCGGTCACTCAGACCCCGGATGTACAGCTCGACGTGGGCACGCTGAACCCCGACCAAGGGGTCCAGCGCGTTGGACTCGCACCATGCGAACCACTCACGCAACTGGAAGGAGTACAGGGCGTGCGTTCGCCCGGAGTAGCGGGCCAAGAAGGAGACCGCCGCGAGCTAGTGGTCACGGTCGTAAGTTCGTCGGGGGTTCAGGTCCAGGCGGTGGGGTCTCTGAGGTAGAGGCCGCAGGCGGTGTCGAGGGCGTCTTCGGCGGTGCCGCCCATG
>JBDSVV010000224.1:0-7023 GCA_039927035.1 Ornithinibacter sp.
GCGGTGGGCCCCGTGGTCGAGGCCGCGGCTTCGGCCGACCCGGGGGCTGGCAGCAGGGTGACCTGCCCAGCGCCGACGACGCGCAGAAGTGGTTCCTCGGGCGACTTCCCGACGGCTGGTTCGACGATCTCGAGGTCAGCGTGGACCGCGAAGAGGTGACCGTCGTCGGCACCCTGGCCGGGGTCGATCCGGCATCCGACGCGGCCGAGGTCGAGGGGCGGGTCAGCCGCTTCCGGGCCGAGACGCGCGAGGAGCGCATCGCCATCGCCGCCGAGGCACAGGCGCGCTACGAGCGCACCGTCTCCTGGGGGGCCAGGGTCAGCGACACGAGCACCCTGTTCACCCACCTCGCGGTTCCGGTGATGACGCGCTTGCGCCAACCGGAGCGCGCGGTGCTCGACACCCTGGTCGACGCCGGAGTGGCCCGCTCCCGTTCCGACGCGCTCGCGTGGTCGGTCAAGCTCGTCGGCGAGCACGCCGACTCCTGGCTCGGCGACCTGCGCGACGCGATGACCGAGGTCGACAAGCTCAGGGCCAAGGGCCCCGAGATCTCGTGACTCGATGGGGTGGTCGACGTCATGAAGTGAGAGTGCGGCGCATGACCAGTCGGGGCATCCCGCTGGCCGTCGCATCCGTGGCGCCGACCACCTCGAAACCCGCCTTCTGAAACATCGACCTGGTGCCGACGAAGGCCATCGTCGTGTCCATCCGCCCATCGGGCTCCACGGGGTGGGCCTCGACGGCCGGCGCGCCCGAAGAGGCCGCATACGCCACAGCCCCTTCGAGGAGGTGCCGCACCACGCCACGCTTCCGGTGACCGCCGCGCACCACGACGCACACGATGCTCCAGACCGGCACGTCGTCGACCGGCGCGATGACCCGGGAGTGGAAGAGTCGGGGGATCTCGCTGCGCGGCCCGATGTTGCACCACCCCACCGGGAGCCCGTCGCGATAGGTGAGCACCCCCGGTGGGTGCTCACGCTCGCACAGCGCACGCATCGCCTTCTCGCGCTCGCCCCCGCCCAGCTCCTCGATGTCCTTCACGCGCAGACGGTGCGAGAGGCACCAACAGTGGGTCACGCGCCGGTTGGGGTTGATCACGTCGGCGAAGTCCTCGAAGCGCTCGGGCGTCACCGGGTGCGTGACCCAGCTCGCAGGCTCAGTCACCCCGTGGCCGGACTGCCCCTTGTTCGTCAACGGTGCCATCACCCCAGCGAACCACCACCCGCCGACAGCCGGGCCCTTGCCCCCTACCGAACGAGCGTTTAGAATACTAAACATGCGTTCAGCACTTGGTGGAGACAACCAGCCCGGTGACCTGACGGCGCGCGCTGCCATCCGCAACACCGCCCTGCGGCTGTTTGCCGAACGCGGGCCGGATGCCGTGAGCGTGCGTGAGATCGCTTCTGCGGCAGAGGTGTCCCCGGCCCTGGTGCTCCACCACTACGGGAGCAAGGACGGGCTGCGCGCCGCGGTCGACGAGTTCGCCACCGACGCCTTCGAGAGGGTTCTCGAGGGGCTGGGTGAGGGAGGGTTGGCCGAGGCGCTCGCCGACGAGGGACCCGCGGGCCGCGGCGCCGCGTCCATCGCCGAGGCCTTCGCGGTGGGGTTCCCACCCGACAGCCCGTTCCCGGCATACCTACGGCGGCTGCTGCTGGCCGGTGACCCCGCCGGGGACGCCCTGTTCGCCAGCTGGCACCAGGCCACCCTTGAGCTGATGACGGTGCTGGAGGCTCAAGGGCTTGCCCGGCCGAGTGTCGACCCCGTGGCTCGCGCGGCGTTCCTGCTCGTCAACGACATGGCGATGCTGCTGCTCACCCGCCAGGTCGCTGCAGCGATCGGGGTCGACCCGCTCTCGCCGGCGGGCATGCAGCGGTGGGGCGCGCAGGCCGCCGACGTCTACACCCACGGCGCCTTCCGCGCCCCGCCCGAAGGAGAGAGCCATGATCGATGAACACGTCGTCCGGGTGGAGGGCTTGGTCAAGTCGTTCGGCAGCACCCGAGCCCTCGACGGTCTCGACCTCGAGGTGCGCCCGGGGGAGGTCCACGGCTTCCTCGGACCCAACGGCGCCGGCAAGTCCACGACCATCCGCATCCTCCTCGGCCTGATGCGCGCCGACGGCGGCACCGTCGAGCTGTTCGGCGCGGACCCGTGGGCGCGGTCCACCTCGCTGCACCGCCGTCTCGCCTACCTCCCCGGTGACGTGTCGCTGTGGTCGGGCCTGACCGGGGGGCAGTGCCTCGACGTGCTGGCCGCGGCGCACGGTGGGGTGATGGAATCGCGGCGCGCCGACCTGATCGAGCGTTTCGACCTCGACCCCACCAAGCGGGCCCGTGACTACTCCAAGGGCAACCGGCAGAAGGTCGCGCTCGTGGCTGCACTCGCCACCGATGTCGACCTGCTCCTGCTCGACGAGCCGACCTCGGGTCTGGACCCGCTCATGGAGCAGACCTTCCAGGACGTCGTGCGCGAGCGGGCCGCCGAGGGCGCCACGGTCCTGCTCTCCAGCCACATCCTGGCCGAGGTGGAGTCGCTGGCTGACCGGGTGAGCATCATCCGCCACGGGCGCACCGTGACGAGCGGGTCGCTCGCCGACCTGCGGCGCCACACCCGCACCACGGTGCACGCGGTCACCCGACGAGAGCCCGAAGGGCTGGCGGCCCTGGTCGGCGTGCGAGACCACGAGAGCCTCCATGTCGAGCGCGGCACCGACACCCGGTTCGCCGTCGACGGCGAACACGTCGATGCTGCGGTCGGTGCGTTGCACGCCGCCGGCATCCGGAGCCTGACCGTGCAGCCGCCCAGCCTCGATGCGCTGTTCCTGAGCAACTACGTCGACGACGCTGCCGACGTCGACGGCCGAGTCACGACTGCGGGGGCTCTGTCGTGACCGGCCTGGCCGCGATGGTCTCGATCCAGTGGCGCACCGCGCGCCGCACCGTCATCGTCTGGGTGCTCGCCCTCGTCGCAAGCCTCGCGGCGACGGCGGTGGCGGTCGCCGGGCTCTATGACACCCCCCCAAAGATCGCGTCTTACGGGGCGGCGGTCGTCAGTGACGCGCTCGTCGCCCTCAACGGTCGTGTCGAGGGCATCGACACGATGGGCGGTATCATCCAGGACGAATTCGGTTTCATGGCAGCATTTCTCATGCCGCTGTTCGGCCTCGCGTTGGTGGCCCGCCTCACCCGCCGCGAAGAGGAGTCCGGTCGCCTGGAGACCCTGCTCGCGGGGCGGGTCGACAGGCGGGCCCCGGTGCTGGCCGCGCTGCTCGTCACCTCCGGCGCCGTCGGGGTGACCGTGCTCGGGTTCACGGTGTCGCTGCTCGCGTCGGGCATCCCCACGAGCGGCGCCCTCCTCTACTCCCTCGCTCTCGGCATCCTCACCCTCGTGTTCGCCTCGCTCGCAGCGCTTCTCGCACAGGTGCTGCTCCACTCGCGCGGCGTGTATGCCGGTGGGCTGACAGTGCTCGTGGCCTCCTACCTGCTGCGCGGGGTCGGTGACGTGAAGCACTCGTGGATGACCTGGCTCTCACCGTTGGGCTGGATGGAGAAGACCGCGCCGTTCGGGCCGCAGCGGTGGTGGGCCCTCGCGGTCCCCCTGGTTGCCGGGCTGGCTCTGTCCGGAGCCGCCATCGCCGTCGCCGACCGGCGCGACCTCGGCAGTGCCCTGCACCGCCCGGGGCCCGGTCCCGGCCGCGCCTCGAGACTGCTCCGGCACCCGATGGGGCTCGCGGCTTACGTGCACCGCTCCTCCTTCGTGGGGTGGCTCGTCGGCTCGGTCGTGCTGGGCGCCACCATGGGGCTGCTCGCGCAGCAGGCGGTCGACGCGCTCCTGGGCAACCCCGCGCTGAGCGACCTGGTCACCACGGGCGGGGGCGACCCGGTCGACGGGTTCCTCGCGGTCACCCAGCTCTACCTCGCGGTGATCGCCTGCGGCTACGTCGTGCAGTCCTTCGGGTCGCTGCGCACCGAGGAGACCGGCGGGCGCCTCGAGCCGCAGCTCGCCGGGGTGGTGCCCCGGTGGCGCTGGCTCGGGGCGCACATCCTGGTCGTCCTTGGCGGGCTCGTCCTCATCATCGTGGCGTCCGCGCTGGTCTTCGGGCTGACCACCTCGTGGTCCACCGGCGCCTCGGGACACGTCACGAGCCTCCTGGCGGCCGGGCTGGCCTTCCTCCCGGCCGAGCTCGTCATCGCCGGCATCGCGCTGGCCCTGTTCGGGTCGCTGCCCCGCGCGTATGCCGTCGCATGGGCGGCGTTCGGCGCGACGGCATTCATCGCCTTCCTGGGAGCCGGGTTGCAGATGCCCGGCTGGATGCTCGACCTCGCACCCACCACCCACGTGGGAACTCCACCGCAGGGAGTGGTCGACGCCACTGCCCTGGTCGTGCTCAGCCTCCTCGCCGCGACGCTCGTGGTCGTCGCCTTCGCGGGCTTCCGCCGCAGGCTGCTCCCTCAGGGCTAGCCCGAGACAGGAGCCAGCCCGGGCCATAGGGTCCACGTGTGCGCATCGTCAGCCTGCTGCCCTCCGCCACGGAGATCCTCTTCGCCCTCGGTGCCGGGGACGAGGTGGTCGGCGTGACCTTCGAGTGCGACACCCCGGCCGAGGCCCGCACGCGGCGCATCGTGTCGAGCACCACCCTCGCCGAGGGGCTCTCCCCCCGCGAGATCGACGCCGCCGTCAGCGCCGCGGTCGCCCGGGGCGAGGACCTCTACCGCTTGGATGCCGGGGCTCTGGCCGACCTGGACGCCGACGTCGTCGTGACCCAGGACCTCTGCGCCGTGTGCGCGATCGACGTGGGCGTGGTCAGCGAGGCGCTGGCGCACCTGGGCTCCACGGCGGATGTGGTCACCATCGACCCGCACACCCTCGATGAGGTGTTCGCCTCCATCATCACCCTTGGCCGGGTCACCGGGCGCGACCCGGCCGCAGACGGGCTCGTTGCATCGCTGAAGGAGCGGCTCGTCGCCGTGCGGTCCAGAGTCGCCGGCCGCGAGCGGCCCCGCGTGGTGGTGCTCGAGTGGGCCGACCCGCCCTTCGCCCCCGGTCACTGGATCCCCGAGATGGTGCGTGCCGCCGGCGGGAAACCCGTGCTGGGGGTCGCCGGCGAGAAGTCGGTACGCACCACCTGGGATGCCGTGCGCGTCGTGCTCCCGGACGTCATCGTCTGCGCTCCGTGCGGCTACGACCGAGCCGGGGCGCAGCAACAGGCCGATGCCCTCATCGAGGCGGGCGCGCTGCCGGATGGTGTGCCGGTGCACGCAGTCGATGCGAATGCCGCGTGGGCCAGACCCGGCCCGCGCCTGGTCGACGGCATCGAGGAGCTCGCGGGGCTGTTGCACCCCTGGCTCGCTGAGTGCGGGGAGGGCCAATCCGCGGCTGTGAGGTTCCTGTAGTTCCGCGCGATCTGCTCGACAATCGCTGAATCGTGGCTACCGTGGGGGGTATGAACGCGCAGCAGCAACGATGACCCCGCAGCAGAAGCTCTGGGTCCTCTTCGGCGGCCTGTCCGTGGTGTGCCTGGTTCTCCTCGGGTCGATCACCTTGCCGAACACTGCGACGTCGCCGATCCTCACGCTGATCGTGCTGGTCGCCGCCGGCATCGCGATCCACCACGACCGGCAGGGCCGCCAGCACCACTGAGCCCGACGGCGTCCATCGGTCAGAGGCGAAACCACCCCGCGCCCACGCAGGCTGCGGGTGTGCGTCCGCTCGTAGGCACTCGGTGCGTCGGCCAAGGCGAAGGCCGCCGAGTCTTCAGGGGTTGCCCGTCCCTGGGGCCGTCGATGACCGACGAGCTGGGTCGGCGACCGACCGGCATCCGACAGGTATCAGGTCCCCCGGCACGGCCTCTTCACCTGCATGAGGACCTCGACCCGCCGGCGGACCACCCGCCGAATCCACCACCCGGCCGTCACGTGCGACGCGCTCGGTCACTGGCACTGGGAGTGCGGCTGCGGAGCCGGCGCTCGCGGAGGGTCAGCCCCGACCGAGTGGCACTGGATGGTCACCGCCGCACTGGTCCACCAGAGCGCCTGCCCCGGAGAGTGAACGACATGACCACACCGGACGATCACCTTCGCGTCGCCACCGCGGCGCATCGGGACAACGTCATCGGCCTCACCGCCGTCGCCGTGCTCCTGCTCGTCGTCGTGCTGGCCCTGGGCCTCGCGCCAATCCTGCTCTGACACCTCGCCAGTTCGCTGTCGGGGAGATGATCCAGCGGCTCAGGCCGGGTCGCCCGTGGGGTCATCGCTCGGGCCTGCGGTGTCGGCGTTCGGCAGCTCGATCTCGCCACCGGCATCCCGAGACAGGCTGCCCCGCCGGGTATTGCTGAGGTTGCTCCGAAGGCGTTTGGATGCGTGCGAGATCCCTTGGTGCTGAAGCTGACCCGAGGTGGCGTCGATCCAGTCGGCCTCCACCTGCAGGGCCACGGAGTCGGGCATGCACGAGGTCAGGTCGCGGGCGGTGTGGAGGTGTCGGCGCGCCCCGTCGAGGTCACCGCGGTTCAGCGCCTCGACGCTGCGCTTCTTGTCGCGCTGGACCTCGGCGAACAGCGACTCCTCGACGACCTTGGAGTCGCGCACCCGGCCGCGAGCGACATCGGCGGGGACCACGTTCACCTGCACGGGGATCGTCACCGTGTGCTGCGTCAGCTGGGGGAGCGAGACGAAACCGACGGAGAGCTCGGCGATCTGCGAGAGCCCCAGTGCGCCCATGCCCGGCACGACGAGCCGCAGCGACAGGCGGCGCGTCTCGCCCGCGTAGAGGTCGCCCAGCTCGACGACGAGCGTGTCGCCGTCGGCGTGAGACGGCACGTCGTTGAGCACCTCCACCTCGCGCACGTCCGCTGTCGGCCGCACGACGAGGTGGGCGGCCTGCACGGTCTTGGAGAGCAGCCCGTCGACCTCGGTGCTGATGGCGAACGCCGCGCCGTCACCGTCGTGCGCGTAGCCGTGGTTGCCCTGGCCGCTCGTGGCGAGCGCGTCGAGGATGCTGTCGTCGTAGCCGTCACCGATGCCGAC
>JBDSVV010000225.1:0-4523 GCA_039927035.1 Ornithinibacter sp.
CTGCAGTGCAGGAACAGGCGATCACCCTCCCCTCACGCGACATTCGCATGTCCGGCGCCCGGTCGACCCACCTGGCCGGCGTACCGGCGCCAGCTCAAACATGCGAATGTCGCTGTAGTGCCGGAACAGGCGATCACCCTCCCCTCACGCGACATTCGCATGTCCGACGCCCGGTCGAGGCTGACCTTCTCGCCCGCACAGACGGGCGCGGCGACCGGCGATCCACAGACGCGCATGAGACCTCTACTCCTGAGGACCCTTTGCGCCCAGCGTCTACGCATGGATCTGATCAGCCAGGTGGTTCGCCTCGGTGGCGTGTGCGACCGCGCGACGCTGGTCCGCCTTCGATCGGTGGGCGAGGTCGACGCCGCCCTCGCCAACGGAACGTTGGAGCGCGACGCTCGCGGTCGATACTCGTTGGCCACGACCAGAGCGTCGGTCCGTACGGCGAACCGGGTAGCCGGCACCCTCTCCCACCGCAGCGCCGCGCAGTATTGGGGATGGGCCCAGAAGAGCACGCCGAAACTTCCCGAGATCACTTTCCCCAGAGACCGCCGGGTGGAGCCACGCCAGCGCAGACTGCTGGTCCCGCACTGGTCAGTGCTGGGACCCGATGACGTCGAGGGTCCGGTCACCACGCCGGCCAGGTCCTTGATCGACTGCATGCGGAACCTGCCGCTGGACGAGTCGATTCCCATTGTTGACAGTGCCATCAGGGCTGATGACTTCACCAGCAACGAGGTGGCCGCCTTGGCCGACTCCACGCGGGGCCGGGGTCGCCAACGCATCCGTGAAGTGGCGTCAGCCGCAACCGGAAAGGCGTTCAACCCATTCGAATCGGTCCTCCATGCCCAGGCATTGTTGGTGCCGGGACTCAAGGTCGAGCCACAGCTGCCTGTGCCGATACCTGGGGCCCGGACCGTGCACCCGGATCTGGCGGACCGGGCGTTGCGAATCGCGCTTGAGGCTGAGGGCTTCGAGTGGCATGGCGACCCAGCAGCACTTACGCGCGACTGCCGGCGCTACAACCTGCTGACCCTCCTCGGTTGGCAGGTGATCAGGTTCAGCTGGTATCTCGTCATGCACGATCCGGCGTACGTTCACCAGACATTGCTGGCCGCCGTGCAGCTCGCCCGCCAACATGCGAATGTGCCGCGTGGGCCATGAGAGCGCTCCATTCCACTCTTACGCCACATTCGCATGTTTGGCACAGCGGCACAGCGGCACAGCGGCAGCGCAGCCACTCGTACGCCACAGCGCCAACCCCAGCACCCCGCCCACTGACAGGCTGACAGGCGCAACCCCCGCGGCGAACCTCAGGGGAGCTGGAAGACGAACTTCAGCAGCACGTAGACCAGGGCCGCGACCGTGCCGGCGGCGGGGAAGGTCAGGATCCAGCCGACCAGGATCGAGCGGGCGACGCCCCAGCGCACCGCGGAGAGCCGCTTGGTGGCGCCCACGCCCATCACCGCGCTGGTGATCGTGTGCGTCGTGGAGATCGGCGCCTCGAAGACGTAGGCCGTGGTGTAGAGCACTGATGCGGCCACCGACTCCGCGGCGAACCCCTGGGGCGGGTCGAGGGCGATGATGCGCCTTCCTAGGGTGCGCATGATTCGCCAGCCCCCCGAATAGGTGCCGAGTGAGATCGCCGAGGCTGCCGCGATGATCACCCAGAGAGGGAGCGGGTCGTCGGCGGCGACGTACCCGCCGGTGAGCAGGGCCAGGAAGATCACCCCCATCGTCTTCTGGGCGTCCTGCAGACCATGCCCCAGGGCCATGGCCGCCGCCGAGAGCGACTGGGCCAGCCGGAAGCCTCGACCGACCTTGGCCGGGGGCTGCTTCTTGAACAGCCACATGATCAGCAACATCATGGCGAAACCCAGGGAGAAGGCGACCAGCGGGGAGAGGACCATCGGGATCACGACCTTCGCGATCACGGTGTCCCAGTTGACGAAGACCCCGGCGGTGAGGGCCGAGCCCACGAGCCCGCCGATCAGGGCGTGCGAGGAGGACGAGGGCAGCCCGAAGTACCAGGTGATCAGGTTCCAGGTGATCGCGCCCACCAGACCTGCCATCACGATCACCAGCCCATGCGCGCCAGAACCGGGTCTGATCGTGTCACTGACCGTGCTGGCGACCTTCTGGCCGAGGAACGCCCCCACGAAGTTCATCACCGCGGCCATCACCAGGGCCGTGCGCGGGGTGAGGGCTCGGGTCGAGACGGAGGTCGCGATGGCGTTCGCCGCGTCGTGGAACCCGTTGGTGTAGTCGAAGATCAAAGCGACCGCGACTACCGCGACGATGATCGCGAGATCCACCGCTCAAGACTCCTTGGCGTGGATCTGCTCGATGATGTTCGCGACCTTTTCGAAGCCGTCGACAGCATCCTCGAGCGAATCCACGATGTCCTTGAGCTTGAGCACCTCGAGCGCTTCGTACTGACCGCTGAAGAGCTTGGCCAGGATGCGCCGATAGCTCTTGTCGCCGGCGTTCTCCAGACGGTTGATCTCGATCCAGTACTCTTCGAGGCCCTTCATGGAGCGCAGCTTCGGCATTGCCTCAGCGGTCAGCTCCGCGCAGCGCTGGAGTACTTCGACCTGCTCGGCCAGCTCCACCGGGAGAGTCGCGACCTCGTAGAGGACGGTCATGTCAACGGCTTCCTCCATGAAGTCCATGACGTCGTCGAGACCGGAGGCCAACGCGTAGATGTCCTCCCTGTCGAACGGCGTCACGAAGGTTGCGTTGACGCGCTTGGCGATCGCGTGGGTGGTCTCGTCCGCCTGGTGCTCGGCGTCCTGCATCCGCGAGGCGATCTCAGGGCGGTCGGCCCCGTCACCGAGCATCTCGGCCAGGATCCGGGTGCCGTCGACGAGGTGCGTTGCGGAGTCGGTGAGTAGTTCGTAGAAGACGCTGTCCAACGGCTTGAAGCTGAGGGCCACGATTAACTCCTGTGAGGAGGATCAGAACGATGCACATGCTAGGGCGTGCACGCTCCGCAAAGGTATTCCCGTGCGTGGCGCCTACCTAGTGAACTACAACACCACGTTGAACATGGACTGCCTCACCTGCGCGGCGACCCTACTCGCCCGAGCTCGGGCTCGTGGGCACCCCGAGGATCTCGTCGATCTGGGACACCGACATGTGCGATTCGGACTGGTTGGCAGCCACGATCAGGTTGGTCGTCAACTCGACCTCGCCGAGGAGCTCCGCGTCCTCGAGGGGCACGTCAAAGGGATCCACGTGGCCACTGCCCCTTCTCCGGGTGTCGGTTCTGAGCCACCCGATTTTACCCAAGCCAGGTTGCGAGGAAACCACACAGGTGCCCACCCGCGCGGCAAAGTCGCACTACTGGGGGACCTCGAGGTACCTACTGGCGAGTTCGAAGCAAGAGGCCCCGACCGTCACCGGTCGGGGCCTCTTGTTGTTAGTCGTGTGTGTCCGTCAGACGGCGCGCACGTTCTCTGCCTGGGGACCCTTGGGGCCCTGCGTGACGTCGAACTCAACCTTCTGGTTCTCGTCGAGGGACTTGTAGCCCTGCGACTGGATGGCCGAGTAGTGAACGAAGACGTCGTCGCCGCCGTTCTCCTGGGCGATGAAGCCGAAGCCCTTCTCAGCGTTGAACCACTTCACGGTGCCTTGAGCCATGTCTCTAATTCTCCTGTTACTGATGGCGTGAGACCGCCACTTCGGCGGCATCTGCAGAGTGCGGGTGATACGCCGTCCCGCCTCGCAAGCCATGTAGCAAAGAGAAGAAACGCCGTTGGACCACAAACTCCAACAAGCGTTGTGTAACCGCTGGAACTTGCACCCTGCACGAGAAGCGTACCAACCTTCGGGCAAAACGCTAGCCACGGCTCCCCATCAGTTCTTTTCGGCGCCCGGGGCGCTCGCGCGTGGTCGTCCGGGCTGCTGCCTTGGCTGGTCCTGCGAGGCTGTCCCGGCTCGGGCCGACCTGGACCCGCGCGTTGACCGGGCCGCCGGGGTCGCCGTAGGTTCCGGGCACCTGAGAGCAGAGGAGCTGTCGTGGCCGAGCCGCCCGGCGAGAACCCCGTCGAACGCCCCGGCCTGCTGTCCCGCCTGCGAGGACGTACGCCGACCGCGCCGGCCGCCGAGCGAGTCGATGAGCAGGTCGACGGGCCGGACGACGAGGGTTGGGTCCACCACGAGTCCGGGGACGGCCAGGGTTTCACCGGCTGGCTCTACCACTACGCCGACGGCACGATGGTGGACGAGGACGGCACGGTCCACGAGCACGTCTCCGTGCCAGCGTCCAACGAAGTGGCCCCGGAACCCGAGCCCGAACCGGAGCCTGAGCCAGATCCGGAGCCCGAACCTGAGTCGGAGCCGGAGCCGGAACCCGAGCCCGAGCCCGACCCCGAACCCGAACCCGAGCCGCAGCGCTCGGAGATCCCCAGCTTCGTGGAGTACAGCCCCTCCGAGCTGCGGAACTACGCCCTCGGCGCGGTCCTCGTCGTTGCCTCCGTGGCGGCCGTGATCACGCTGTTCCTGGTCGCCCCCGACCC
>JBDSVV010000226.1:0-8748 GCA_039927035.1 Ornithinibacter sp.
TCGGTACCGCCGGTGACGTCGTCGACGTCAAGGACGGCTACGCCCGCAACTTCCTCTTCCGTCGCGGTCTCGCGACGGCGTGGACCAAGGGCGGCCAGAAGCAGGTCGACGCGATTGCCAAGGGCCGTGAGGTCCGCGCCGTGAAGTCCCTCGAGGAGGCCCAGTCGATCAAGGGCAACCTGGAGTCCAAGGCCGTCACGGTCGCAGCGCACGCCGGCACGAGCGGTCGCCTGTTCGGCGCCGTCTCCACCGCCGACATCGCTGCTGCCGTCAGGGCCGCGGGTGGCCCGGAGCTGGACAAGCGCAAGATCGAGGTACCCACCCCGATCCGCACCACGGGCACGCACAACGCCCTGGTGCGACTGCACCCGGAGGTCCAGGCGCGCGTCGAGCTCGACGTCGTCGCCGGCTGACGCCGACACCACCACGAGAAGGGCCTCGGACCACCAGGTCCGGGGCCCTTCTCGCACTCCGGCGCCCGACCCCACTTCTCGCGCCCCCCACTTCTCGCGCCCCCCACTTCTCGCGGAGTCAGGGGCACCCCGCCAGATCATGGGGCCGTCCGTCCCGGACCCGGCGGCCTGCGCCGGATCCTGCGAGGTGCCCCTGACTCCGCAGGAAGGCAACGAGAGTCGTGACCAACCAGTGACCCGTTACCGAATACGAGTGCGGCATAAATGGCTTGGCGGATCGTGTCGTGCGAGAAGGGGTTCCACAACTCCGATCGCGTTGGCATCCTGCCCGCACATCGCGTGAGCGTCGAATGTTGACCGAGTTCCCAGAGCCCCTTGTCGGAGGAGCAAGACCGTGTCCGTTGACAAGCCCACCAAATCGCCATCCAGTGGCGAGACGACCCTTCCCTCAGACCCCGTACCATTGCGTTTTCGGGTGACCGCTCGACGCGTCCTCTACCCCGCCCTCGCCGTGATCGCCAGCTTCGTGGTCGTCGCGGTGGCTGCGCCGGGCCGGATGGGCAGCGTGCTCGATGCTCTCAGCTCCGGGCGTCGTCGGCGACCTCGGGTGGTACTACTTCCTCATCGTGAGCGGCTTCGTCGCATTTGCCCTGTGGATGGCGATCTCCCCGATGGGCAGGATCGTCCTCGGCCGCGACGACGAGAACGCGAGTTCGGCCTCCTCGACTGGTTCTCGATGCTCTCCGGACCCCCAGCGCGTCGACACGTCGTCGCTCACCGAGCGGGCCTCGAGTCGCGCTCCATACCCCATGGTGGTCCGGGGCGCGGCCACGTCCGGCCCGGGACCGCGCGATGGCCACGACGACGGCCCCTCGTCACCTCGGGCAGGGCTTCGCGCCGACCCGGCGGCAGTCACGGTGTCGGCGGTGCGGCATACCGTATGCGCCATGGCTGCCTCCACCTCACGACGTACCGCGCGTACGGCGGCCACCTTCCGCTGCTCGGAGTGCGGCTGGCAGGCGGCGAAGTGGGTGGGCAGGTGCGGTGAGTGCCAGGCGTGGGGCACCGTCTCCGAGGTCGGGGCGGTCACGGTGCGCACCACGGCCGCGGCAGCGGTGAAGCGCCCGGCCATCCCCATCGGCGAGGTCGATGCCCGCCGAGCGGTGGCGCAGTCGACCGGTGTCGCCGAGTTCGACCGTGTGCTGGGGGGTGGGCTCGTCCCGGGGGCCGTCGTGCTGGTCGCCGGTGAGCCGGGCATCGGCAAGTCGACCCTCATGCTCGACGTCGCGGCGCGGGCAGCCCGCTCGGGCGAGCGTGGCGAGCGGCGGGTGCTCTACGTCAGCGGCGAGGAGTCGGCGGCGCAGGTGAGGGGGAGGGCCGAGCGCATCGAGGCGATGGCCCGCACGCTCTACCTCGCGAGCGAGACCGACCTGGCGAGCGTGCTCGGCCAGATCGAGCAGCTGGAGCCCGACCTCGTCGTCGTCGACTCGGTGCAGACCATCTCCTCCGCCGAGGTCGAGGGGTCGGCGGGCAACGTCGCTCAGGTGCGCGAGGTCGCCGCCTCGCTCATCCAGGCAGCCAAGTCGCGCGGCATCTCGGTGCTCCTCGTGGGTCACGTGACCAAGGACGGCTCGATCGCCGGCCCGCGGGTGCTGGAGCACCTCGTTGACGTCGTCATCGCGTTCGAGGGGGATCGCCACTCCCGGCTGCGCCTCGTTCGGGCGGTCAAGAACCGCTACGGGCCCACCGATGAGGTCGGGTGCTTCGACCTCTCCGACGTCGGAATCGTGGGGCTCGCCGACCCGAGCGGGTTGTTCCTCTCCGGTCGCACCGCGGAGGTCGCCGGCACGTGCGTGACTGTCACCCTGGAGGGGAGGCGGCCCTTGGTCACCGAGGTGCAGGCGCTCGTGACCCGCTCCAGCCTCGCGACCCCCCGACGGGCGACGAGCGGGCTCGACTCGGCTCGGGTCAACATGATCCTCGCCGTGCTCGACAAGCGGGCCGAGGCGCCGATCGGCAGCAGCGACGCCTATCTCTCCACGGTCGGGGGTGTCCGGCTCACCGAGCCCGCCGCCGACCTCGCCATCTCGCTCGCGCTCGCCGGTGCCATCACCGACCTTCCTCTCCCGCACGGCACCATCGCCTTCGGCGAGGTCGGCCTCGCCGGGGAGATCCGGCCGGTGACCGGCGCACACCGGCGGCTGTCCGAGGCCCACCGCCTCGGGTTTACCCGGGCCGTCGTCCCACCCGGGGTGCTCGGTTCGGGCCCTGTGCCGCCCGGCCTGCAGGTGGTGGAGGCGGCCACCGTCAGGGAGGCGGTCGGCCGCGGTCTGCACGACGTGCCCTGCCGGTGATCCGGCGCGGCACCAGGCGCGCCGCGGCTAGGATTACCCCGTCCCGCACGCCGTGCGGTCGACAGGGGGAGTGCAGCGAGGAGGCCGCGTGTCGGGTTATCAGAGCGACGACGAGCTCCTGCGCGCCACCATGGCGGCCGTCGCACCCGGCACCGAGCTCCGAGACGGCCTCGAGCGCATCCTGCGCGGGCGCACCGGGGCGCTGATCGTGCTCGGGAATGACAAGCTCATGGACGCGGTGTCCACCGGCGGTTTCTCCCTTGACGTGGAGTTCTCCGCGACCCGACTGCGCGAGCTCGCGAAGATGGACGGCGCCATCGTCTGCGACCGCGACGTCACCCGAATCCTCCGCGCGGCGACCCAGCTCATCCCCGATGCGCGCATCGAGACCAGCGAGTCGGGCACCCGGCACCGCACGGCGGAGCGGGTCGCGAAGCAGACCGGCTTCCCGGTCGTCTCGGTCAGCCAGTCGATGCGGATCATCGCGCTCTATGTGGCCGACCGCCGAGTGGTCCTGGAGGACTCCAGCTCGATCCTTTCGCGCGCCAACCAGGCCCTGCAGACCCTCGAGCGCTACAAGTCACGTCTCGACGAGGTGACCGGCACCCTGTCCGCGCTCGAGATCGAGGACCTCGTCACGGTGCGCGACGTGGCCAACGTGCTGCAGCGACTGGAGATGGTGCGGCGGATCAAGGACGAGATCGCCGACTACGTCCTCCAGCTCGGCACCGACGGGCGGCTGCTCAGCTTGCAGCTCGAGGAGCTCACTGGCGGTCTCTCCGACGACCTCGACCTCGTCATCCGCGACTACCTGCCCGAGGCCCGGAACGAGCACACCCTCCAGCAGGCGGTCGACAACCTCACGGCGATCGACTCCACCGAGCTGCTCGATCCCGGCGCCGGTGCCCGCGCCATCGGGTTCGTCATCGTCGGCGACTCCCTCGACTCCTCGATCAGCCCGCTCGGGTTCCGACTGCTCACCAAGGTGCCGCGCCTGCCCGGGGCGATCGTCGAGCGACTGGTCGAGCACTTCGGCAGCCTCCAGAAGCTCCTCGCCGCCAACATCGACGACCTCATGGACGTCGATGGCGTCGGCGAGGGTCGCGCCCGAGTGGTGCGCGAGGGGCTCTCCCGACTGGCCGAGTCCAGCATCCTCGAGCGCTACGTCTGACCCCGGCATCCCTGCCACCCTCACCGCGTGCCGTCCGTGCCCCAGCAGTCCCGCTCGATGCCACCCCTGGGTGTGTCACTTCCCCAGGTGTCCGCGGAAGAGCCTGCCGCGTCCAGCGCACCGTCCGCGACCGATCTCCCCACGCGCGGACCCGGACCCCGAACCTCTGCTAGCAGAGGATCGCGGGAGGAGGAGGGGCTGCGGGCGGAGGTGATGGGCTGGTATGCCGGACACGCCCGCCCGCTGCCCTGGCGAGACCCGTCGTGTACGCCGTGGGGCGTGCTCGTCTCCGAGGTGATGGCCCAGCAGACTCCCGTGGCGCGGGTGGCCCCGGTGTGGCTGGAGTGGATGGAGCGCTGGCCGAGACCCAGCGATCTTGCGCAGTCCTCACCCGCCGACGTGGTGCGGGCCTGGAAGCGCCTCGGCTACCCTCGGCGGGCGCTGCGCCTGCGAGCGGCCGCGGTCGCGCTGGTCGACCGGCACGGCGGTGAGGTGCCGAACGACGAGGCCGCCCTGCGGGCCCTACCAGGAGTGGGGGAGTACACCGCAGCCGCGGTGACGGCATTCGGATTCGGCGGTCGTTCGGTCGTGGTGGACACCAACGTGCGTCGGGTGTTGGCACGCACGATGTCGGGCCGCGCCCTGCCGGCGCCGGCCCTCACCTCGTCGGAGCGAGCCCTGGCCGCGTCGATGGTGCCACCGGAACCCGCGGATGCCGCGGTGTGGAGCGTGGCCGTCATGGAGCTCGGGGCGGTGGTGTGCACCGCGCGGGCTCCGGCGTGCGGCATCTGCCCGGTCTCGAAACGGTGCGCCTGGGCGCTGGCTGGTTTCCCACCCCACGACGGTCCCCCGCGGCGGGGACAGGCCTGGTACGGCACCGACCGGCAGGTGCGCGGTGCCGTGCTGCAGCGGCTGCGCGAGAGCGAGCACCCGCTCCCGCGCAGCGGCTTCGAGTCGGTCACGGTGCGGCCCGGTCAGCTCGACCGTGCCATCGCCTCACTCATCGAGGACGGGCTCCTCGAGCCGGCCGGCGGGGAACTTCTCAGGTTGCCCCTGTGAGACCCGTCTGAGACGCTCGGTGGCGCGGCGCTCCCCGCGCGCACAATGGTGGCCATGAAGGCCCGTGCCGAGACCGCCACGCTCACCCGTAGCACCGCGGAGCTCCAAGCCTTCCTGCCCGTGCTCTGGGACGCGCCCCGCGAGACGGGCACCCTCGAGCTCGTCGTGGCACGACCTGCTGAGGGTGAGCGCGACGTGCTCGCCGAGGGCGAGCTGGACCTCGCGGTCGGCCTCGTGGGTGACGCCTGGCTACAGCGCGGCAGCAAGCGCACCGCCGACGGGTCCGCGCACCCAGACATGCAGCTCAACGTCATGAGCGCGCGGATGGTGGCCTTCCTGGCGGGTGCGCCGCACCGGCGGGCGCTCGCAGGCGACCAGCTCTACGTCGACCTCGACATCTCCCAGGACAACCTTCCATCGGGGTCCACGCTCACCATCGGGGATCCCGCCACGCGCGGGGCGGCCATCGAGGTCACCGACCAACCGCACACCGGCTGTGCGAAGTTCGTCGCGCGCTTCGGTGAGGACGCGATGCGCTTCGTCAACGGTCCCAGCGGTCGGTCGCTGCGACTGCGCGGTCTGAACGCCAAGGTGGTGGTGCCCGGGCTGATCCGACCCGGGGATGCCGTGGTCGTCACCCGCCGGGTGTGAACGGGCCCCCACGCGGACGAACCGGACCCGCCACCGCGCCAACTCCGGGCACGGGCAGACGGGGGTCGGTGCCACGGCATACAGTCCTGCCGAGCGCACGTCGCGCTGGGATCGGGAGAAGGGTGGCATGACGACACGACGTCGGTGGGTCGGGGCCCTGACGAGCATGGTGCTCGTGGGGACCTCCCTCGTCACGGGCGCCGGCACGGCGGTCGCCGACTCGGGCCTGCAGACGGGCTCGCTCAGCCGCTACGTCCTCGATCCGAAGAAGACGACGGTCGACGCGACGATCACGCTCGACTTGCGCAACGTCACCACCGGCTCCGCCAACGGCTCCTACACCTACTACGACGCGTTTGCCGTGCCCGTCCCGGCCGGTGCCGAGGACGTTCGCGCTCGTAGCGGCGGGCGCTTGCTGGCCGTGGACCTCCAACGCACCGACGACCCGAGCACCGCTCTGGCGCGAATCTCCTTCCCCGAGCTGCGCTCGGGGCGCTCCCGCGCGATCGAGCTGACGTTCCGGGTGCCTGGGGAGAAGCCGCGCTCGCCCGACAGCACACGGGTCGGGCCGGGTTACGCGACGTTCGCGGTCTACGGGTTGGGTGACCCGGGGCGCACCGTGGTCGAGGTGGTGGCGCCGGTGTCGATGACCTTCGACAGCACCACCGACGGGTTCACCCCCGGGCAGAAGGGCGACGTGGTCACCTACTGTGCGCAGTCGCAGGACCCGGACGGCTTCTGGGCCGTCGTCTCGCTCCGGGACCCGGAGGCGGGCGACGAGCGCAGCGTCGACGCGGGGGGCTCGTCGTTCATCCTCGCTGGGTTCAAGGACGACCCGCAGTGGGCCGACTTCGTGGCCGACCGGCTGACACAGGGCATCCCGACCCTGGAGCGACTGGTCGGCACGCCATGGCCAGGAGGCCTGGAGCGGGTGCGCGAGGACGCGTCGCCTTCGTTGAGAGGCTACGACGGCTGGTTCGACCCCACCGACGACGAGATCGTCATCGGTGAGCGGCTGGATGACGAGCTGATCCTGCACGAGCTCTCGCACGCCTGGGTCGCCGGTGACCGCTTCGACCAGCGCTGGGTCTACGAGGGGCTGGCGCAGGTGCTGGCCGATCGGGCCGTGCGCGAGACGGGCGGGAAGACCAGCAGGCACCCGAGCGTCTCCCCCCGCGACGAGGGGGCGGTCCAGCTCAACGACTGGGGCGGCTCCGCGAGCTCGCGTTCGAGCGACGTCGACGGATACGCCTACCCCGCGGCCTTTGCCGCGACGTCGGCCCTGCTCGGTGACCTCGACGACGAGACCTTCGCGCGGGTGCTCGCATCGGCCATCGCAGGCGAGCGCGCCTACGACCCTGCCGGCACGAAACCCGATGGCGGCGGGCGCACCTCGTGGTCGCGCTGGTTGGACCTCGTGCAGGAGCGCGGCGGTGTCGAGGACGCGCCGGCCGTGTTCGCGCGATGGGTGCTGACGCCGGAACAGGCCGCCCAGCTCGGCCCCCGGGAGGAGGCACGCGCGGCATACGGCACGGTCGACGAGGGAGACGGGGCGTGGCTGCCACCGGAAGGGCTGCGCGACGCGATGACCGCCTGGGACTTCGCCCGCGCCGAGCACGTGCTGGGCGAGGTGGGCCCGCTGGGGGCCGCGGTGCTCCAGACCCAGCGGGCGGCATCCGAGGCAGGACTCGTCGTGCCGGACGTGGTCCGCATGGCCTACGAGCAGGCCGACCAGGACGAGGAGTATGCCGCGCTGGGAGCCTCGCTGCCGCGTGCCGCGGGCGTGATCACCGCCGTGGGTGAGTCCGCGCGTATCGCAGCTGCGGAGCACGGACCGGTCACCGAGTTGGGCGAGTCGGTGCTGCGGGTCGACGACACGGCGCAGGAGGCCACCGCGCTGCTGGACGACGGTGACTTCGACGGGGCTGCAGCCGCAGCGGACCGGGTTGACAGCCGTGCCTCGATCGCCTTCCTCATGGGGCTCGGTGTCATCCTCCTGGCGTTGTCGGCCCTGGTGCTGGTCGGTGTGGGCGGCTGGCTGCTGCTGCGCGGGCTCACCCGCTCAGAGCGTGCGCAGCATCCGCGTGTTCCCGAGGGTGTTGGGCTTGACCCGCTCCAGGTCCAGGAACTCCGCGACCCCCTCGTCGTAGGAGCGCAGCAGCTCGGCGTACACAGCGGGCTCCACCGCCTGGCCCTCGATCGGGGCGAAGCCGTGCCGGGTGAAGAACGCCGTCTCGAAGGTGAGGCAGAAGAGCCGCCGCAGCCCGAGCTCACCGGCCCGCTCGACCAGTCGCTCCATGATCGCCGAGCCGGCCCCGAGGCCAAGCGCGGCGTCCTCGACGGCGATCGTGCGGATCTCACCGAGGTCCTCCCACAGGACGTGCACCGCGCCGCACCCGATGATCGATCCTGCTGACTCCGCGACCACGAAGTCGGCCACCGACTCGTAGTAGGCGACGGCTTCCTTGTTGAGCAGCACGCGACGCTCCGCGAGTGGCGCGACGAGGGCGCGGATCGCTCGCACGTCCGCGGTGCGAGCCGGCCGAACGGCGTACGGCCGTTGCGGGGTCGGATCAGGGGAGGCGGGCGGGTGGGGCACGTCGAGGGGCTCGGCGGGGCCAGAGGTGGACACCCGTGAAGCGTAGGGCGCTGGGGCCCCGGACGTGATGGCGGCCCGCCACCGCAGGGGGGGTGACGGGCCGCTGTGTGCACCGACCCGGGGGTGGGGCACCCACCAACTATCGCGCTGCCAAGGCCCCGGGAGAGCAAAGGGAGGTCAAAGATCGGGTCAAGAAGGCGCATGCGCACCGTCGCCGTGCCGGGCGCGGGCGACCGAGGGATGCCGGACGACACCTGGGGTGCCGGGGGGCGCCCTGAGAGTCGATCGGGACGAGGAAGCTGATGGGCCCCCGACCGAGGTCAGGGGCCCATCAGCTGATCTGTTCGGCTCAGCCCTCCGCGACGACCACCGGAATCTCGATGCCCCGCGAGTGCGGGGTGCCCTCGAAGGTGAAGGTGTCGTCCTTCTCCTCACCGGTGGCGTCGACCGCGACGATCTCGCCGGACTTCAGCTCGCCGAAGAGGATCTTCTCCGAGAGCA
>JBDSVV010000227.1:0-6778 GCA_039927035.1 Ornithinibacter sp.
TTCGACTTCTCCTTCTCCGGGCTGAAGACCGCGGTCTCGCGCTGGGTGCAGGCGAAGGAGGCTGCGGGGGAGAGCGTGCCCGTGGCCGACGTGGCGGCGAGCTTCCAGGAGGCGGTCACCGACGTGCTCACGCGCAAGGCCGTGCTCGCGTGTCGCGAGCACGGTGTGGAGCACCTCCAGATCGGCGGCGGTGTCGCCGCGAACTCACGACTGCGGGCGATGGCCCAGGAGCGCTGCGACGCGGCCGGGATCGCGTTGCGGGTCCCTCGCCCGGCGCTCTGCACGGACAACGGGGCGATGGTCGCCGCGCTCGGCGCCCAGATGCTCCTCAAGGGCCGCGCGCCCTCGGACCTCTCGATCCCGGCTGACTCATCGATGCCCGTCACCCAGGTTTCCGCCTGACCCACTCCTCCCCGACCTCTTCGCGGAGTCAGGAGCACCTCGCGGAGTCAGGGCCGTGCTCGCCCCTGACTCCGCGAGAACCCCAAGACCGAACGAAGTGCCCCTGACTTCGCGGTGGCGCCGGGAGGGGACGGGGGGGAAGGTCGACCGGGCTGGCAGGGTCAGCGGGGGGTCGAGCAGGGCAGCAGGCTCATCCGCTCCTTCAGGGTCAGCACGCGGACCACGGCCGCGTCGACCTTCGTCGCGAATGCCGGGTTCACGGCGGCCTCGTCGGCCAGGGCCTGGAGCATGGCGGGGGCGACCGAGGCGTTGCCGGTCAGCACGATGTCGCCACCAGCATCCACGAACCGCACCGCGCGCTGCGCGGCCGGGATGCCCTTGACCGCGGCGGCGTTGACGTCATCGGTGATCACCACACCGGCATAGCCCAGGTCGCCGCGCAGGAGGTCGGTGACGATCTTCTCCGAGAACATCGCGGGGACGCCCGTGTCGAGCTTGCTGTAGTTCGCCGACCCCACCATCACGAGACCGGCCCCGGCGTCGACCCCGGCGGCGAACGGCTCCAGGAAGGGGTCGTCGGCGGTGGTCACGTCGTCGGTGATGCCTGTGGAGTTGAAGTCGGTGTTGCTGCGGATGCGCCCCAGGCCCGGGAAGTGCTTGACGGTGCCCTCGACCCCGCCCGCGAGCATGCCCTTCAGGAAAGCAGTGGAGGCGCGCTCGACCGTCTTGGGGTCAGAGCCGTACTGGCGGCCGTACCTCCCGATCGGCTCGTTGGCCGTGCCGATGCTCTCGGGCACCGTGTCGGTGACGGGGGCGAGGTTGACGTTCACCCCGGCAGCGTTGAGCTGCTTCGCCCAGGTCGTGGCCTGACGGGTGAGCTCTGCGGGGGCGAGCTGGGCCTGCTTCGTGGCCGAGGGCGGGCGGGTGAACCCTTCCCCGCGCAGCTGGTGAACCTCACCGCCCTCCTGGTCGGCGGCGATGAGCAGGCCGACGTCGCCCGTGGCAGCCTTGGAGGCGAGCTCCTGGAGGTGCGAGGAGGTGCGGGTCACCTTGTCGGCACCCTGCCAACCGCCGAGGTAGATGACGTTTCCGACGTGGTCGCTGCTGATCTCGCGGTCGAGGGCGTCGAGCGGGGCCGCGGTGTCGAAGCCGACCATGAGCAGCTGCCCGAGCTTCTGCTCCTCGCTCATGCCAGCCACGCTCTGCTGGACACAGGTGGCCGCGGGCGCGGCCGTGGACGATGCGCCGGCGGTCAGGCTGGGGGAAGGGGTGGAGACCGTCGGCGAAGGTGTGGTCGCTGATGGGGCGGCCACGGGCGCGGATCCTCCGGAGCACCCCGCCGCGGCGAGGGCCACGAGCGTGACCGGCGCGAGCACGGCTCGACCCCAAGAGGGTCGGCGAGGGAAGGCGTTCGTCACCCCAGAACGGTACGTGATTCCTCGGGTCGGGTGCCCAGGTGGCTGCTGGGGCCACCACCTGAGCACACGACGCGAGATGGATCCGCCATGATGCTCCCCATGCCCATGATTCCGGTCCTGCTCGACGTCGACACCGGGGTGGACGACGCCTGCGCTCTCCTCCTGGCAGCGCTCCACCCCGACCTGGACCTGCGGGCGGTGACCTGTGTCGGCGGGAATGCACCCCTGGCCGACGTTGTGCGCAACACCCTCGTCGTGCTCGAGACCGCAGGGCGCACCGATGTCCCCGTGGGCGTCGGCGCCTCGCGCCCCTTGCTGGAGGAGCCGGTCGACGCCCGTCACGTGCACGGCTCGGACGGGATGGCCGACCTGGGGATGCCGGAACCGGCCATGCGCCCGGACCCCCGACCGGCGCTCGACCTGCTGCGGGACACCATCCTCGCGGCGGACGCGGCGGGGGAGTCGCTCACCGTGGTGCCGCTCGCGCCGATGACGAACATCGCCCTGCTGGCACGGGTGCACCCGGCGGCGTTCGCGAAGATCGGACGCATCGTCTTCATGGGTGGGGGTGTCGACATCAGCAACGCCACGGCCGCCGCGGAGTTCAACGTGTTCCACGACCCGGAGGCAGCGGCGATGGTGCTCGATGCCTGCGCGGAGCACGACGTGGCGGTCACGATGTATGGCCTCGACGTCTTCTCCGACCCGATGGTCACCGATGTGCAGGTCGACGGTCTGCGCGAGGTGAACACTCCCGCAACGAGATTGGCGGCCGGACTCATCTCCTTCCACCACCGTCGCTTCGCCAACGCTGGGGCGACGATCGGTGACGCTGGGGCGGTCGCCATCCTCATCGACCCGGATGCCGTGCGCACCGAGCGGCTCCCGGTGCGCGTCGAGCTCACCGGCACCTGGACCCGTGGGCGCACTGTCGTCGACCGCCGGGACTGGGACGGCCACCTCGCTCACGACCCGCACGGCCTGGCCCCGGCGATGGTCGACGTCGCCCTCGAGATCGATGGCCCGCGGATCGCGGAGCTGTGGGTGCGCACCGTGGGTGGTGGCCTGTGATGAGCGGCCAGGTCATGGTGCTCGGGTCCCTGAACATCGACCTCGTCACCCGCGTGGAGCGCCACCCCCGCCCCGGTGAGACGCTGATCGGCGAGGGCCTGGAGCGTCAGGCGGGTGGCAAGGGCGCCAACCAGGCGGTGTCCGCCGCCGCGGCGGGGGCAGCCGTCGCCATGGTCGGGTGCGTGGGCGACGACGCCGGCGGCACGGCATACCGGGAGCGGTTGACGGCGCGGGGAATGGACGTCTCGGGTGTGCGCACCTGCGCGGGCACCCCGAGCGGGCACGCCATCGTCACCGTCGCCGACGACGGCGAGAACTCCATCGTGGTGGTGCCCGGGTCCAACGACCTCCTCGACGAGCGTGAGGTGGCAGCCGTCGAGACACTCGGCCCGGGCGACGTGCTGCTCCTCCAGCTGGAGGTGCCGCTCACGGTGGTGTGTGCGGCGGCTCGCCGAGCCAGCGCGAGGGGGGCCCGGGTCGTCATCAACACCGCCCCGTATGCCGCACTGCCGGCCGACGTGGTCGCCCTGGCCGACCCGGTGGTCGCCAACGAGCACGAGATGGCCGCGCTCGCCGAGGCCGGGGCGGAACCGGCGTCGCTGCTCGTGACGTTCGGGGCGAACGGGGCGTCGTGGGACGGCGTGACGGTGCCGGCGCACCAGGTCGCAGTCACCGAGGTCGTCGACACCACCGGTGCGGGCGACGCGTTCTGCGGGGCGTTGGCGGCGGCACTGGCCCGCGGGGCGGGCCGCGAGGAGTCGTTGGAGACGGCGCTCGCGGCGGGAGCCGCGGCGGTCCGGCATCCGGGGGCGCAGGCGAACCCCCACCTCTGAGTCGACGCGGGCGCGGTGCCCGTCACGGCGTGACGGGGGCGTGCCAGAGTGGGCTTCATGGCTTCCACCGATGCGGGCCTCCGTTCCCCCGTCGAGCCGGGTCACGGCCCACCCGACGCCCTCGGGCGCACCCCGCCACCGCTGGTCGCCGACGTGCCCGCGCTGCGTGCCTTCCTGGACGGCCGCTACGCCGCAGTGCGTGACGAGGTGCGGGCCGGGCTCGGGAAGCAGGCGGACCTCCTGGACGAGCGGGTCGACCTCCCGCGCGAGGAGCTGCGGCGACGGGTGCTCGGGGCCGTCCTGGAGATCGCGTCCACCGGCCGGGCAGCCCACGGCTTCCCGACCCGCTACGGCGGCGGTGGCGACATCGGCGCCTCGATCGCGTCGTTCGAGACCCTGGCCCTCGGCGACCTCTCGGTGCTGGTGAAGGTCGGCGTGCAGTTCGGGTTGTTCGGCGGCGCCATCCTTCAGCTCGGCACCGAGCGGCACCACGAGGGCTACCTGGCGGACCTCATCTCCGGCCGGCTGCTCGGGTGCTTCGCGATGACCGAGACCGGGCACGGGAGTAACGTCCAGGCGCTGCGCACCACCGCGGTGTTCGACCCCGAGACCGACGAGATCGTCCTCACGACGCCCGATGACGACGCCCGCAAGGACTACATCGGCAACGTGGCCGACGACGGTGAGCTGGCCGTCGTCTTCGCCCAGCTCGAGGTCCAGGGCGCGCGCCACGGGGTCCACGCGGTGCTCGTCCCGATTCGCCGGAACAGGCAGGTTCTTCCCGGAGTCCGTGTCGAGGACTGCGGGGCGAAGCTCGGGCTGGAAGGGGTCGACAACGGTCGGTTGTGGTTCGACGGAGTCCGGGTTCCTCGCGAGGCCCTCCTGGACCGGTTCGGCACCATCGACGAGAGCGGCACCTACCGCTCGAGCATCGAGAACCCCGACCGGCGGTTCTTCACGATGCTCGGCACCCTCGTGCAGGGCCGGGTCAGTGTCGGGGGCGCAGCGGTCGCGGCCTCCAAGGTCGCCCAGGAGATTGCCATCCGCTACGCGCTGCGGCGCCGCCAGTTCGAGGCCGAGTCGGGGTCTGGGGAGACCCTGCTCCTGGACTACGGGATGCACCAGCGCCGTCTCCTCCCGCTGCTCGCGCGCACCTATGCGCTCACGTGTGCGCAGGCGGAGGTGGCCCGCCAGCTCCACGAGGTCTTCTCCACGGACGCCCCGGATGCCGATGACCGGGCTCGCCGTGCCCTGGAGTCCCGGGCCGCGGGCACCAAGGCGCTCGCGACCTGGCACGCCAGCGAGGCCATCCAGGAGTGCCGGGAGGCGTGTGGCGGAGCGGGCTACCTCGCCGCCAACAGGTTCGCGGCGCTCAAGGCCGATACCGACGTCTTCACCACGTTCGAGGGCGACAACCACGTCCTGCTCCAGCTCGTCGCCAAGGGTCTGCTCACCGACTACGCATCCGAGTTCGAGGACCTCGACCAGCTCGGCACGGTCCGACTCGTGGCGGGGATGGCGGTGGAGGCCCTCGTCGAGCGCACTTCCGCCCACCAGCTGTTCGAGCGGATCCGCGACGTGCTCCCCGGTGGCCGAGAGCGCTGGGACCAGGATGCCGGGCTGCTCGACCCCGACTACCAGCTCGCCATGTTGCGCTTCCGGGAGCAGCACCAGATCTCCGGGGTTGCTCGCCGACTCAAGGCCGGTGTGGATGCCGGCCGGCCGGCGCGTGATGTCCTGCGCGACGTGCAGGACCATCTCATCACCGCGGCGCGCTCGCACGTCGAGCGGCTCGTGCTCGAGTCGTTCCTCTCGCGGGTGCGCGCCCTGGAGCCGTCGCCGACGCGCGACGTGCTCACCGCCCTCTCCGACCTCCACGCCCTGTCGATGATCGAGGCCGACCGCGGGTGGTTCCTCGAGCACGGTCGGCTCTCGGCTCCCCGCTCCAAGGCGATCACCCGGGAGGTGTCCGGCATCCTGCGCCGCCTGCGGCCGGTCGCGCTCGAGCTCGTCGAGGCCTTCGGCATCCCCGCGGAGGTGCTGGGCGCGAACGACCTGGTCGGCTGACGCGTCCTGTGCGGTGCCCCTCGCAGACCTCCCCGACTTCGTCTGTCAGGATGTTGCGACACGCCGACGAAACCGGCGCGTCCCCGCACGTGGACAGACGAAGTCGGGGAATACCGGGGTCAGGTAGGGTCCACGACAAGGACCACGGCCTGAGCGGCGAGCCGGGTGAGGATGATCGTGGCCTGCGCGCCCGCGCCGGCCTTGCGTCCGATCTTCAGCTGTCGCCGGAGCTCGTCGTCATCCAGGCGCACCCCGCGCTTCTTGATCGTCAGCCCGGTGACACCGTGCTCGACCAGCCACGCACGCAGCGACCGCACGGTGAACGGCATCGCCTCACGCACGGCATACCGTCGCGCGAAGGGAAGGTCGACCTCCGCCTCGGAGAGCACGTAACCCAGGCCGCGCTCCACCTCCTGACCCAGCGTCGCGGCGGTCAGGGCGCCGAGCAGCCCGGCCTGGCTCACCGCGCGGTCGGGCTCGTAGAGCCATGGCCCCACCGAGGACAGGCCCTCGGCGACGGGATGGTTCGGCTCGGCCATCGACTCGTCGACCTCGACGGGTGCGCGGGTCGGTCCCAGGATGCGGGCCGTGCGGCCGGGTCGCTGGGCGAGGGGGCCCCACCACACGGCGCACTCGAGCACCTCGCCGGCGAAGGAGGTCCATTGGGCCTCGGTGCCGAGCGGGAGGGCGTCGTGTGGCATCGAGGGTGAGAGCTTGGCGCCCGTCGCGGGCACGGCCGTCGCGACCTGGAGCACGAACTGCCACGTCGGGCGGATCTCGTCGAGACGGAACACCCGCTTGATCCGGCCGTGCCGACCCGTCTGGCCCGGCACTCGGCGGGCCGGGTCGAGCCAGACCCCGACGCGCGCTCGGAGCGGATCCTGCGGCGGCTCGAACTCCTCGGCCATCCCCTCGTGGGCGCGGGAGTCCGGCCAGGGCCGCAGGTTCACGTCTGCGATGGCGGCGGTCACGGGGTCGACGTCGACC
>JBDSVV010000228.1:0-3552 GCA_039927035.1 Ornithinibacter sp.
ACCCAGCGCACCACCAGCCGGACGGTGACCGGATGCTCGGCGGAGGCGAACGCGGTGAACTCGGTTTCGGCGACCTCGGCGCCGGAGATCAGCTCACCGGTGTCGTCGGGATCGGTGAAGGCAGCCGGAGGCTGGTGGCCTCGCAAATGGCTGAGGTGCTATCCGACCAGCTCGTTGCGTCCAGGGTGCTCAGACGCGCGATCACGGAGTCGGTGGGGGACGGACCCTGAGTGCGACGTTCTTGGTCTGGAAGTAGTTGCGGATCGCTTCTTGCCCCTTCTCGCGACCGAACCCGGACTTCTTGACACCGCCGAAGGGGGTCTCGACGCCGCCCGCGAACCATTCGTTGACGAAGACCTGACCGGCCTCCAGCCTCTGTGCGGTCCACAGGGCGCTGTCGATGTCCTGGGTGAAGACGCCTGCGACGAGGCCGTAGTCGGTGGCGTTTGCGATTGCGATGGCAGCCGCAGCCGTGTCGGCTTTGAAGACGCTAAGGACCGGCCCGAAGATCTCGGTGCGCGAAATGTCGCTCGAGGGGTCGACGTCGACCAGCACCGTCGGTTCCATGAAATAGCCGGGGCGCTTGATGACTGCGCCTCCCGTCGCGGCACGTGCGCCCGCCGAGATCGCGTGAGTGGTCAGCCCCGCGACACGGTCGAGCTGTCGCTGTGACACGACCGGGGTCAGTCCCGGGTCCTCGATGCCAGCGCCCACAGTGAGGCCACGCGCGAGGTCGGTCACACGATCGATGACGTCGTCGTGCAGGAGTCGCGGGACGATGAGGCGGGACATGGCCGAGCAGACCTGGCCGGCGTTCATGAAGATCCCCCACCGCACCGAGTCCAGCAAGGCGTCGAGGTCGGCGTCGTCGAAGACGATGGCGGCCGACTTGCCGCCGAGTTCCATCACCGTTGGGATCACCCGATCTGCGGCCGAGTGCAGGATGGACTGACCGGTCTCGACCGATCCGGTGAAGACGATCTGGTTCACCCGGGGGTGTCGGGCCAGGGCAGCACCGGCGACGGGTCCGTCGCCGACGATCACGTTGACGGCACCGGGCGGCAGCCCGGCCGCTTCGGCTGCCTCCGCGATGATCAGGCAGGCGAGTGGATCGACCTCGGGGGCCTTGACGACCACGGCGTTGCCGGCCGTCAGTGCCGGCGCAATTCCGCGGGCCATCATCTCGGCCGGATAGTTCCACGGGACGATGTGGGCCGAGACGCCGTGTGGCACCGGGACCGTGTAGTCGACGTAGCCGTCGCCCAGTGGAATCGAGGTGCCCTCGAGCTTGTCGGCCATCGATCCGTAGTACTCGAAGTATCTGATGGCGCCGTCGATCTCGACGTAGGCGTCGGACAGTGACTTGCCCGAGTCACGGCTGAGCACGTAGGCAGCGCGCTCGCGGCGCGCCTGCAGCTCGCGACCGATCCCCATCACCCAGCGCAGACGCTGCACGGGCCGTGCCGAGACCAGGATTCGCGAGGCGACGCACGCATGGGCCGCCTCGACGGCGTGACCGACGTCGGTCTCGTCGCCTAGGGCTACTTCGGTGAGGGCCTGCCCGGTGGCCGGGTCGACCAGCGTGCGCCGAGCGCCGTCGGCCGCATCGACCCAGTGACCACCGATGAAGTTCTGCCAGTACGGCGGTATCAGGGTGTGCTGGCCATCAATGAGTGCAGCCATGTCTCACATCCTCAGTCGTTCGTTCTTCGGATCGTAGGCCGGCTCGGCCAGCACTCGGGCCGGGCGCCGCTCCCCGAGGATCAACACCTCGAGACGAGTGCCAGGATCGGCGGCGGATGGATCGACCGAGGCAAAGGCATGTCCCGAGCCGGTGGTGTAGCCGTAGCCCCCGGAGCTAGTCAGCCCTACCTGACGACCGTTGAACAGCACGGCCTCACCGCCCAGGCAGTCCGCGTCGGCGGACTCCACGGCGAGGTAGGCGCTTGCCCAGCGACGACGGCTTTCGTCGCGGAGCAGGAGTGCGTCGCGACCCACGAAGTCCGGCTTGTCTCGGCGAACGAACAAGTCGACCCCTGCCTCGACGGGATCCAGGTCGTGAGTCCTGTCGCGCGAGGTTCGATAGGCCTTCTCCATGCGCAGGCTGTTCAACGCGTGGTTCCCGACGTCGCGCACGCCTTCGGGCCCGCCGGCGGCGATGAGGGCGTCGTAGACGTCAAGCATCTGGTCGACTGGGACGTGCAGCTCCCATCCCAGCTCACCGGTGAAACCCACCCGAAGAGCCCTGACTTCGACCCCTGCCACGACGATCTTCTGTGCCGTCAGCCACGGGAACGCTTCGTTGTCCATCGGGGTGTCTGTGCAGCTCGCGAGCAGGGCACGTGACCTGGGGCCGGTGACCACGAGCACTCCGGTCTGCCAGGTGGTCGTCTCCAGGTGCAGGTTGGCTTCCGAAGACAGGTGCGAGCTCAGGTGTTGAAGGTCCTTACCCTCGCCGAGCGCCGCCGAGACCAGGTAGAAGTGATCCTCACCGAGGCGGGTGACGGTCATCTCACCTTCGACTCGCCCTGTCGGAGTCAACAGGTAGGTCAGGGCGATTCTGCCTGGGCGCGGCAGTCGGTTGGTCAGCACCCGGTCCAGGGCGGCGGCCGCGCCGGGTCCCGTCAGCTCGAACTTTGCGAAAGCGCTCAGGTCGAGGATGCCGACACGCTCACGGACGGCTTGGCACTCCTCGCGCACCGGCTCGAACCACTCGGTTCGCCGGAACCCGACACAGTGCTCACGAGGTAGGCCGGCCGCGACCGGGAACCAGGTCGGCCGCTCCCATCCGTACACCTGGGTGAACACGGCTCCGCGACTGTGGAGCCGATCGTGCAGCGCCGAGGGCAGCAGGGGTCTGAGGGCAGGACGGTCGAGCCCGGGAAGCGGCGTCTGGTGTCGCAGGCCGTAGTCCTCGATGCCCTTGAGGCGGCCATACTCGGTTCGGCCGGGTGGAATGAAGCCGAACCGGCGCGCGTCGTAGGCGCGAACGCTCAGCTCCGTCTCACCGTGTGCGATCCATCGGGCAAGCTCTCGTCCCAGTCCCGGGCCGTCCGCGATGCCTACCTGGGCTCCGCACGCCATCCAGAAACCCGGCACGCCCGAGGGGCCGAGCAGCGCCTCCCCGTCGGGGGTGTGGGTGATGGCACCCCGGATGACGCGGCGGATGCCGGCCGGCTCCAGGATCGGCATCCGTTCGTAGGCGCGGCCCAGCCAAGTGTCGATCCGGTCGAGATCGGGTGGGAACAGTGGATGCTCCAACTCCCAAGCGGGTCCCTCGTGCCATGCCGCCTCGGCGCCGACCTGCTCGTAGACGCCGATCAGCCCCGCGTCCTGCTCCTGCCGAAGGTAGCCAGAGACGTAGTCGTCGCGCACGATGGGCAGCTCCTGGTCCCGCTCAGCCAGCTCGCGGACGTCCCCTGTCACCAGGTAGGTGTGCAGGACATTGCCGAACGGCACGCGTAGTCCGACCATTTCCGCGACTCGGTCGGCATAGCAGCCGGCCGCGTTCACGACGTGTTCGCAGGTGATGGTCCCCCACTCGGTCACGAC
>JBDSVV010000229.1:0-12934 GCA_039927035.1 Ornithinibacter sp.
CGGGATGTTCGTGCCCGGCAACCAGCCCGTCGTCTGGCGCGGTCCGATGCTGCACCGCGCCCTCCAGCAGTTCCTCGCCGACGTCTTCTGGGGTGACCTCGACATTTTGCTGCTGGATCTCCCCCCCGGCACCGGCGATATCGCGATCTCGACGGCGCAGCTCATCCCGAACGCCGAGATCCTCGTCGTGACCACCCCGCAGCAGGCCGCTGCCGAGGTGGCGGAGCGGGCCGGAGCGATCGCCCTGCAGACCCACCAGAGGGTCGCGGGTGTCATCGAGAACATGAGCTGGCTCGAGCTTCCGGACGGTAGCCGTCAGGAGATCTTCGGCTCCGGCGGTGGCCGTGAGGTGGCCGAGTCCCTCACTCGGGCCATCGGGTCCGAGGTGCCGCTGCTCGGCCAGATCCCCCTCGACACGCGCCTGCGCATCGGGGCCGACCAGGGGATGCCGGTGGTGCTCGGCGAGCCCGACTCCCCTGCCGCGGTAGCTCTTCGGGGCATCGCCCGAGGTCTGGGCACCCGCGCCCGGGGCCTGGCCGGCCGCTCACTCGGCCTCACCCCCACCGCTCGCTGAGCGCGGCTTCTCCGCCTCTCCCGCGTGCGTCACCCCGGACCGGACCGCAGGACGCTCGGGGGGAGGGCCGCAGCGACGCGCCCACTGGGTGTCCGCACGGATGTGGCCGCCAGGAGGGCGTCGATCACTGCCTCCTCGACACCGTCCAGGACTGCCCGGAAGAGCTCGTCCAGCTCCGACGGCGTGATGGCCACGTTCACCTCCCTGACGGTGGAGAGGGCCACACCGTAGTCCCCGCTCCCGTGGCTGAACGCGGCGCCGACCCGCCCGAGCGCAAACACCCCTCGTGCCGCGATCCTCTCCAGCTCGCGAGCCGACGCGGGCACGTCGACCGCGACCACCACGACGCAGGAACCCTCGGAGGTCGCCGGGCCCGCGTGGCTCAGGCCCAGGCCCTCGGGTGTGACCTGGACGCCGCCGAGCCGGAGCACCCCGCCCATGTTGGCCTGCACGAGGACACCCACCGTGCCAGCCTCTCCACGGATCCTCACCCGACGCGAGGAGGACCCGACCCCCGACTTGAAGCCGAGGGCGCAGGCACCCGTTCCGCCACCGACACTTCCCATGGGCACCGGGCCGCCGGTCGCACCGTCCAGGGCCGCCCACACGTGATCGGGACCAACAGCGCGTGTCCCGGGCCCGCAGAGCCATGAGTCGTTGATCTCCCCGACGACAGGGTTCAACGAACCGATGCCTCTCGGAGACGTGCGCAGCACCCACGTCAACAGCGCGTCGGCTGCCCGGAACGTCGAGAGGGTGGAGGTCAGCAGGATCGGGGTCTCGATCTCTCCGAGCTCCCTCACCTGGGTGGCGCCCACGAACTTGCCGTACCCGTTGCCGACGAACAGCCCGGCGGGAAGTGGCCGGTCGGGACCGAGCTCACCGGGCACCACCGCGGTCACCCCCGTGTAGGTTCCGTGGGGCTCAAGGATCGTGGTGTGCCCCACGCGCACACCGCTCACGTCGGTGATCGCGTTGACCGCACCCGGCTCCAGGGTGCCGACGAGGAGCCCGAGATCGCGAGCGCGCAGGGCTCTGCGCGCGGGCTCATGCTCTGGCGGGGGAGCTGACACGGTTCATCCGTTCGCTGGGCGGCTACCCACACCGTCACGAGTGTCGGTCAGGTCGCATCGCCGTCGAAGGGTATCGGCCTGACCGGGTCCCACACCCGTGGATCGCGCGGCGGCCTCGGGTCCGACGAGTGCTGCTGGACGTGGCGGACGGCGCCGGGCACGGCATCCTCGGAGTCGCCGCTCCCGGCCGTCGACGCCACCGCAGCGGCTCCCACCGCCGCCGCGGCGCCACTGGCTACCTCAGCACCAACCCCTGGGACGCCGTCGCGGGAGGCGGCCGAGCGGACCGAGCCGATCTCGTCGCGGATCGGCGCGATGGCCTCGTCGAGCGGGTCGAGCAGCGCCTCCTTGACGATCCGGCGCGGGTCGTACTGGCGCGGGTCGTACTGCCGCCAGTTGATGTCCTCGTACTCCGGGCCGAGCTGGTCCTTCAGCTGCCCCTTGGCTCCTTCGGCCATCACCCTGAGCTGGCGGATGCCGCGCGCCAGCTTGGCGGCGTACTCCGGGAGTCGGTCCGGGCCCAGGACGAACACCGCGATGAGCGCGAGGAGGACGACCTCCCAGCCATTAACACCCAGCATCGCGTGCCCACCGTCCTTCGGGACCGAATTGTTCGGGAGGAACCGGCTCAGGAGCCGGAACCCTTGAGCACCATGGTGACATCTCGGTCGCCACCGCCGCGACGGACGGTCAGAACCACCGAGTCACCGACCCCGCGGGCGCGGATCGCGACCACGAGCTCACCGTCGTCGGTCACCGGCCGACCCTCGAAGGCCACGATGACGTCGCCGGCCTTGAGCCCCGCCGCCGCCGCAGGTCCGTCGGGGTCGACCGCGGCCTGCCCGTTCGGCCCCTGGTCCGCGATCCGCACGCCCTCACCGTCATACGTCGAGTCGAGGAACACCCCGATCACCGGGTGCTCGGCCTTGCCCGTCTTGATGAGCTGCTCCACCGTCTTGGCGACCTGGTCACTCGGGATCGCGAAGCCCACGCCGATGTTGCCGCTCTGCCCGCTCACCGTGCTCCCGGAGACGCGCGCGATCGCGCTGTTGACCCCGATCACCCGGCCCTGCATGTCGAGCAGGGGCCCACCGGAGTTGCCCGGGTTGATCGCCGCATCGGTCTGGATGGCGTTGATGTACGACTGGTCGTCGGCCTCCCCCGGTGTCACGGGCCGGTTCAGCGCGCTGACGATGCCGGTCGTCACGGTGGAGTCCAGACCCAGGGGCGCGCCCACCGCGATCACCTGGTCCCCCACCACCACGTCGGCGGAGCGCCCGAGCGGCAGCGGGGTGAGGTTCGCACCCTCGACCTTGACGACCGCGAGGTCGTAGGATCCGTCGCGTCCCACCACGGTGCCCTCGAGCTGCTTGCCGTTGGCGAGCACCACGGTGACCTTGCCCTTCACCGCGCCCGCGACGACGTGGTTGTTGGTGACGAGGTGCCCCTGGTCGTCATAGACCCAGCCCGAGCCGGTGGCGCCTCCGTCGCTCCCCATCACGCGCAGGGTCACCACGCTCGGTGTGACGTTGGCTGCAGTGTTTGCGATGGACCCCTCCGGACGGGTGACCGCGCCCGCACCTGCTGCCGGGGCAGAAACCGATCCCGTTCTCGCAGGGCTCTGGCCGTCTGCGAGGGAGCTGCCGATGACCCCTCCGGTGACACCTGCGAGGAGCGCCGCCGCACAGCTCACTCCGACCAGCGCGCCCCAGCCGGGACCACGTCTCGGGGGGCTCGCAGGGATCCTGGGCTGCGCCCCCGCTGACACAGCGGCATACTGGCCCTGCCCGGGAGGAGTCGCCGCTGGCGGGGGAGTGTCGCTCCATCGGGGCGCTGCGAACCAGGCGGGCTGGGCGGGCTCCTCGGAGAGCGCAGCCCGCTGGGGGATCTCCTGCGTCGGCTCGGGTGCCCCGGACGGCACGGGAGCCGGGTCGGGACGGCTCCACGGGTGCCACGGTTCGCGCACGGAGTCATCCTGGTCGCTGGTCATGGACGTGATTCTGCCTGCAGGCTCGACGGGGCTGCGGCACCGGGGCGCGCCCATCGGACCGGGACGACGGTGGTGACCGCGGAGAACGGCGAGGGGGTCGGGGACCCGACGACCGGGACGACCGTCGATGCGGTGACACCGGTTCGGCTGGCCGGCGCGCTGATGACGGTCAGGCTGAGCGCGGCTGCTGCGGACGCGCCGGCCGCCGCCGCGGCGATCACGGTCGCGCGCAGCGCGCTGCGGTGGCAGGGCGGTGCACCGGGCGAGAGCACCAGGAGCGGGTCGCGGCGGCGCACCGGGGGTGGCTCCGGGTCACCCTCGGCGGCGTCTCTGAAGGCATGACCACCGGCCAGGGCGAGCAGTGCGGCGCGTAGGTCTCCCGGCATCGACGGCGCGCCCGCGAAGGCCGCCTGCAGCCGCCGCTCGTCCTCCACCGCGCGCGCACACCCGCGGCAGGTCACCAGGTGCAGGTCCCAGCGGCGCCGCCGGACCGGCTCGAGCCGACCTCCGGCGTAGTCGCCCAGGTCCTCGTCCAGACAGCGAACGCCCCGGGACTGCGTCATACGATGCCTGCGGCCGGGCGACGGATGAGGCGACCGCGACGGGTCGGAGCCGGCTTCTGCGCCGAGGGCTGCGGGGCGCGGTGGGCCAGCGCCTCGCGCAGCTGCGCGCGCCCGCGATGGATCCGCGAGCGGACCGTCCCGAGCTTGATGCCCAGGGTGGCAGCGACCTCCTCGTAGGAGAGCCCCTCGATGTCGCAGAGGACGACGGCGGCACGGAAGTCGGGCGAGAGCGCGTCGAGGGCACGTTGCACGTCGTCGTCGAAGTGCGTGTCGTCGAAGCGCTGCTCCGGGCCGGGGCCGCGGCTGGGCAGTCGCGCAGCGGACTCGTCGGAGAGGGCGTCGAAGCGGATCCGCTGCTTGCGACGCATCTTGTCGAGGAAGACGTTGGTCGTGATCCGGTGCAGCCACCCCTCGAAGGTGCCGGGCTGGTAGGTGTGCAACGAGCGGAACACCCGGACGAAGACGTCCTGGGTGAGGTCCTCGGCGTCGTGCATGTTGCCGGTCAGACGGTAGGCGAGGCGGTAGACCCGGGCGGAGTGCTGCTCCACCACCTCCTCCCAGGTGGGGGGCTCCCAGCCAGCAGCCGGCGTCTCGCCGTCTCGCGTGGCATGCGTCGTCGCCATCGGTTCGTCCCTCACCAGGTTGCTCATGTCGCCTATCGATACCCCTTCTCCCCGTGAATTGTTCCCGCACTTCCTGAACGAATGCTGGGAGGGCGCGGCACTGCCCACGACGCGCCCCTCGGGTCGTAGGGTTGCGCCATGAGCGCCCTGAAGCCTGCGAGCTGGACCTACGCCGAGGAGTTCGTGACCGAGCCGGAGGTCATCGAGGCCGCCCGGAGGCGCGGCATGGAGTTCGGCGACGCGACACCCGTTGGAACCGGCGCCGGCGCGACGCTGCGGTTCCTCGCCGCGGCCCTGCAGGCTCGGCACGTGGTCGAGGTCGGCACGGGAGCCGGCACGTCGGGGCTCTGGCTCCTCGCCGGGATGCCCGATGACGGCGTGCTCACGACCATCGACGTCTCCGCGGAGCACCAGCGGGCCGCCCGCGAGGCATATCTGGCGGCCGGCTACGCACACCAGCGCACCCGCGTCATCAGCGGGGCGGCCTCGGACGTGCTCCCGAGGATGACCGACGGGGCCTACGACCTCGTCGTGATCGACGCGGACAAACCGGGCTATCCCACCTATGTCGAGCACGCCGTCCGGTTGCTGAGGCCCGGGGGCGTTCTCGCCATGGACAACATGTTGTGGCACGACAAGGTGGCGGACCCGGCAGCCCGGGACGAGGTCACGGCCACCCTGCGTGACCTGGGCAAGTCGCTGCGCGATCACGACGAGCTGATGGCCTCGATGCTTCCCGTCAGTGACGGGATGCTGGTCGCCGTGCGCCGCTGAGCCTGCCGGGTTCCGAGGTCGTCCTCAGGTGACGTCCGGGCCCGCACCGCGACGGAAGCCAGCAGGGCCCTCAGCGATCGCGACGACCTCCCAGTCCTCGATGACGGTCGGCGCAGACCCGATCATCTCGCTCCCGGGCGCCTTCGCCGCACCGGGCTCGAAGTCCTCCCGGAAAGCCGTCCGCTCCTGCTCGCTGTCGAAGACGTAGGTTCCCTCGAACCACTCCCCGGTGCGCATCCGCCACACCTTGAAGGCCAGCCCGTCGAGGAACATGAACCGGGCGATGGAGGTCCCGACGACGTACTCCCTCAGCCGGTCCGCGGCATCGGTAGGGGCGTCCTGCAGCGACCAGCGCACGGTGAGCCCGTAACCGGCATTCATGCGATCTCCTCCAGCCACCGCAGCAGCAGTCGTGTCCCGAACCCGGTGCCCCCCTTGGCGAGGATCCCGGCATCGACGTCCGAGCGACCGGTGCCAGCGATGTCCAGGTGCGCCCAGCGGCGCTCCCCGACGAACTCGCGGAGGAACAGTGCCGCCGTGACGGCACCACCCCCCACACCCGGCGCGATGTGCGCCACGTCGGCGACGTCGGAGTCGAGGGCTCGACGGTAGGTCTCCGCAAGGGGCATCGGCCAGAGCGTCTCACCTGTCGTCCGCCCGGCCTCGACGAGCGCCGCCGACAGGGGCTCATCGGTGGAGAAGACCGGGGCCATCACCCTGGCAAGGGCGATCCGGGCCGCCCCGGTGAGTGTCGCGATGTCGACGAGCCAGTCCGGGTCGAGGTGGGTGTCGGCGTAGGAGAGGGCGTCGGCCATGACGATCCGGCCCTCCGCGTCCGTGTTGCCGATCTCCACCGTCCGACCACCGAACTGGGTGATCACGTCTCCGGGCCGGTATGACGCACCGCCCACGGCATTCTCGGCCAGGGCCAGCAGGCCGGTCACCCGAACCGGCACCTCGAGCTCTCGACAGGCCGCCAGCACCGCGAGGACGACGGCGGAGCCGGACATGTCGGTCTTCATCGCCAGCATGCCGTCGGCCGGCTTGACCTGCAGGCCGCCGGTGTCGAACGTGATGCCCTTGCCGACGATCACCACCCGGGGCGTCGAGGCCGAGGCGCCGGGGGGCACGTGGTCCAGGCGCACGAGCCGTGGAGGCGTGGCCGATCCCTGACCGACCGCGAGGAGCCCCCCGAAGCCGTCCCGCCGCAGGTCCCGCTCGTCCCAGACGGTGACGTCGAGACCTGCGCGCCGGCCGAGGGTGCGGGCCTGTCGTGCCATCCACGCGGGGTTCTTGGTGTTGGAGGGAGTGAGCGCGAGCCCGTGCGCCACGAGCTGCGCGCGCGCGCGAACGACGGCCCGCTGCACCACGTCGGCGGCGCTGTAGTCCCGGCCGCCGGTGACCACTGAGGTCACCGCCGGAACGGTGCCGGGAACCGCACCCTGCGAGGTCCACCGCGGCGAGGTCCACCCCCCGAGGACCGCCCCCTCGACGTAGGCCGTGAGCGCGGTGGTGTCGGCGAGGGCACCCACTGCGTGGATCGCGACGGTGCGGCCACGGGTGGCTCGACCGATCGTGGCGCCGGCAGCTTGCCAGTCCGAGATCGTGCCCGCGCCGATCCCGACGAGGAGGAGTCGCCGCACTGCGTTGGCCCCCGGTCGCAGGGGCACCGAGGTCAGCGTGCCGGCTGTGGCCTTCGGCTCCTGGGTCAGCCGGACCTCGACGGGGTCCAGGCCCAGCGAGATCAGCGCTCGCTCGAGGATCGTCTCCTCCCCCGCCTCCTGGGACACCGCCAGTGCCACGTCGGCGTCGGCCGCGTCGAGACCGGCGGGGAGGACCTCCCCGCTGCGGTCGTGCGACCAGTCGGAGGTCAGCGGGTGCAGGATGACGTCGTCTCGGGGCACCCCGCGACCCTACCGAGGTCCGGGCGCACGAAGGGGTCCCCACCACAGTGGGGACCCCGTCGACTGTCGTCAGGGAATGCTCAGGCCAGACCTTCGCAGTTGTCGATCGCGGCGCCGAGCGCACGGACCTCGTCGGGTGTCATCTCGACGACCAACCGTCCACCACCCTCGAGGGGCATGCGCAGCACGATGCCACGACCTTCCTTGGTGACCTCGAGCGGGCCGTCGCCCGTCCTCGGCTTCATTGCCGCCATGCGTGTTCCCTTCCTCGGCGCGGCCCACCTGCGCCACGCTGTGCTCCGACGCCGGACAGTCGGAGGTTGACCACCATTATCCCGCAGCGCTGCGACAAGGCGAAATCCACCTCTGCCTTTTAAGTGTCAGGGCGGCAACGATCCCCACGGTGTGTACGTGAGCAGCGAGCAGGTCCACCACACCACGCCACCGACGAGAAGCAACATCACGACCCCGACCCTCCGGCGCCAGTGCGGCACGACCGAGGCACCGCTCGCGGTCCGCATGGTGACCGAGGCGAGCAGCGCCGCCAGAGGCACGTCGAGGAGCAGGAAGCGCCACATGCTCGTGATGGGACGCACCACCGCGAAGAGGTATATCGGGTATGCGAGCGCCCACGCCCTGGCCTCCACGCAGATCCACCGCCCGTGACGCCCGAGCACCAGTGCCACGTAGGTGCCGGCGAGCGCCACGAGGACCACCACCCCTGCCAGCCCGTGGCCCTGCCAGGCCCACTCGAACCAGAGCACGAACGGGCCCTTGTCGGGCCGCTGCCCCCAGGCTGCCTGGACGTCGAAGAATGCCGTGGGCACACCGGTGGCGACTGCGGCGATGAGGGGCCACGCCACTGAGGAGAGGGCGAGGGCCCCGAGCATCACCGCGGCCCGCCAGCGGGCCCCGAACAGGGGGACGACCCCCGCGGCCCGGTCTTCGCGCCACCGGACCCCGAGGTGCACGAGCGCGGCCGCCCCCAGTGCGGGAGCGATCCCGCGGGTGAGCCCGAGGGGTGCCGCGAGCAACGCCACGAGGAGGTAGCGACGACGCACCAGGAGCAACAACCCCCCGACGACCAGCACCGCGGCGAGTGCCTCCGTGTAGGGCTTGAGCATCACGGCCGTCGTCGGGTAGAAGCACCAGAGGCATGCTGCAACCAGTGCAAGTCGCTCGCGCTGGGGTTGCCGGTCGGCGTGCGTGCCGCTGCGGAAGAGCGCCCACACCAGGAGCGCGGCGACGCCACCCAGGACGACGTTGAGAGCCACCCCCGCCGCCTCGAACGACAGGCCGGTGAGCATGACAGTCTTCAGGAGGTAGGGGTAGAGCGGGTAGAACGCCCACGCGCTGTAGGTGACCCTCCCGTTGTCCCCGTCGAGCGGGAGCGGCACGGGATAGCCGTCCTGCACGATCCGGCGGTACCAGACGCCGTCCCACAGACCGAGCATGTCCCCGAGCGAGGGGTCCGGGTGACCGACACCCGCGGGGTTCTGGAACCAGGTGGCCGCCACCGCAAGCGCCATCACCGAGACGACCCGGGACACGACGTACACGGCAAGCACGGTGCGCACCGGGTGTCGCAGGGCGAGACCCGCGAGGACGTGCCGTCCGGCGGAGGTCAGCCAGCTGGTCGCAGTCACCCGGCCCGGTGGCGGCTCGGGCCCGGGTTGCAGCCGCGACGACTGGGATGCCGCGGGCCATCCCTCCAAGGGCACGGCCTCCCCGACCCGTTCAGCCCTTGCCACCGGCCAACCCTCGCACGTCCCAGACGTAGACCCCGCCCTCGCGGACCGGAGCGCCGAGGACACTGGACACGGCGTCACGCAGGACCGCAGCATCGGGGCGCGCCTCGGGGAGCACGACGGCGTCAACCTGCCCGTCCCTGAGGTCCTGACGGAACACTGCCACCTGTGCCGCGTCAAGGGGCGGCGCAACCCCGTTGAGCGCGGTCGAGCCGATCCACTGGGTGAAGGCCGTCGGGGTCGCGCCGTACTGCCCCACCCGTTCGGTGCCCGGGCCCGGTCCGACGAAGTAGCCCGCCACGACGGGGAAACCCCACCGGGCTGCTGCCTGCCACTCCAGGGCGCGGGCATCGGCCACGGTCGGCGGCGGGACGGCATAGACCGAGCCGTCATCGACCCAGTCCTGCCAGGACCCGGCGCTGAAGAATGCCGGCACGGGGGGCCGCAGGTCCACTGCGAGAGGGGTGGGCACGACCGGCAGCAGGGCGAGGACTCCGGCACCGACGGCGACCATGACCGCCGCGCGGCCCCGGACGGCATACCGGGCGGTGACGACCCGCACCATCTCGACACCGATCGCCAGCAGGGCGGCGAGGGCCGGCACCGCGATTAGCGTCAGCCTCGTGGAGAGGACGTTCTGCACCACGGGCATGGCCTCCAGGACCGCCCAGGGACCGGGGATGCCGGTGGCACGTCCGTTCACGCTGACCTCCTCCCCGAGGGAGAGCCAGCACGACAGCACCGCCACGGCTCCGAGGGCACGCACGAGAGGTCGTCGCCAGCCGAACGCCACGACCGCGGCAGCACCCACGAGGAGGGGGACCCCGAAGAACGAGTTCTCCTCCGTACGGTTCATCGATACTGCCGCGGAGGCCCACGGGTCGGCACCGACGGTGCGGGTGGCGCGCGACCAGAGCTGTGCCAGGTCGTTGCCGGCCGGGGGGTGCCAGATCGTGGAGTAGCTCCGCGGGCCGAAGAACTGCCAGGCGAGCGGCACCACGGTCAGAGCGAGCGCCACCACCGCCGCGAGGCCCAGACCGGGGAGCATCACGCGCACGGGGACCCGGCCGTGGGCGAGCAGCACCACCCCGCCGATCGCCATGCCGATGACGGCGAGGAGCAGCACCTCCTCACCGATCATGACCTGCCACGCGAGGAGCAGCCCGAGGACGGCACCGTCGCGCCCGGCGGCACGACCGCCCGCCAGGCGCAGGATCCGGTCGAGGATCACCGGCACGAGCATCTGCGCCACGAAGTTGGGGTGACCGTTCGCGTGGGAGACCAGCCCGGGGGCGAACCCGGCGAGGAGTCCGCCGAGGAAGGCTGCCGCCGGGTGCACCGGCAGCCACCGCCGGAACACCCAGAACCATGCGGACGCCGTGAGGGCCAGACCGAGGAGCTCCACGAGGAGGAAGGTCGCCGACGGTCCGGCGAGGAGGGTCAACGGAGCGAGGGGGATACCGAGGCCGAGCACCGAGGCGTTCGCCATGAGGTTGACGCCGTCGGGGAAGTTCTGGAGGTTGGTGAACAGCGGGTTCGCACCGGTGACGAGGTTGTGCGCGGCTGCGCCGAAGTACCACTCGAAGGCCTGTTGGTCCTGCACCCCTTGGGAGAGGTATCCGCCGCGCAGGTCCGCGATCAGTCCCGAAAGGACGTATGCCGCGACCGCGAGGTAGGCGGCCACGGCGAGGAGGTCGGTGGCCCGCAGGGATGCGGGGCGCCCGACAGTCGGTCTGCGCGCGGAGCCGGCTGCCGGGCCGGAGCCGGCGGGCGACTCCTCCGTCGGCGACGCGTGGGCCGTCGGGGGCACGGGCTCACCGCTGAGCTCGGCGATCACCACGTCGCGGCGCCCCACCTCATCATGCAGGGCACCGACGACCGCCTCGACCTGCTCCTTGCGGTAGCCCCGTGCCTGGGTGCGGAAGGCGGGGTCGGCACGCGGGTCCTCGAGGTCACCCTGACGCGGCAGCTGCTCCCGAGAACGATCGAGCTGCCAGGCGCCCCCGGCCAGGGCGAGGACGCCCAGGACCAGCACCGCCCAGATCACGTGGAGGGCCGTGAGCGGGAGGCTCCAGCCAGCAGCGCGTCGAGCACGGGGCCGAACAGCAGGGGTCCGAGCCGGTCGCCGAGGCTCTTGGTCAGCAGGCGCATCCCCGGCAGCCAGAGCTCCTCGACCCAGACCACGCGAGCCCCGTCACCGTCGGGCTCGACAGTGATCTCGGCCCAGCCACGCAACCACAGACCGGTCTTCACCAGCCGCAGGCGGTCACCGGGCTCGATGCCCGTCACGAGCATCCGGTCGGCGAAGCCGAGCGGCCCCACACCGGTGCGGGCGACGATCTCGCTGCCCAGCACGAGGCCACCGTCGGGGACCCGCACCTCGGTCAGCGGGACGTGTCGGCTGTGCGCGGCCAGGTCGGAGACAGCATCCCAGACCGCAGTGGCGGTCACCGTCGTGTTGCGGGTGATCGTGAAGGCCATCGCTCAGTCCACCGATCCTTCTCGTAGGGTCGCGATGCGGTGCTCCTGCTCTTCGAGGGTGTCTCGCAGCCGGTCCAGGGCCGCGTCGACGTCGCGCGGGTCATAGCCCAGGGGGGCGGTGTCGAAGCGCACGGCGTCGACGTCGGCGGCATCCGGAATCACGGGGAGGCCGTGGTCCGGGACGGAGTGCATGGCATCGGCCAGCGGGTCGACGCGGATACGGCCGCTCGCCACACCCAGCACGACCACGACGAGCGCGGCGGCGACGAGGGCGAGGATGAGCAGGGGCACGACACCGATCCTAGGGTCCGGGTCGGCCGCTACGCGGCATGGACGGGCAGCGCCGCGGCCAGGAGCTCCAGGGTGCGGGCACGGCCGACGGCGGTGTCCAGGGGCTCCCCGTCGCGGGCGGCTGCGACCGGCGAGAGCATGACCTCCTCGACGCCCCATCGGGACGCGAAGGCCATCACGTCTCCGGCGACGTCCTCGCCCGTGCCGACGAACCACGACTCGCGGGCCGCCGCCATGACCTGCTCGGCGGCGTGGTCGCCCTCGGCAGCCCGCGCAGCCGAGGCCTCCTCGACGGTCTCGAGCGGCACCAAGCGCTTTCCGAGCCGGAGCCGCGCCATCATCCGCAGCTGCGGCACCGCGCGGGCCTCGGCCTCCTCGGCCGTCGACGAAGCGACGGCGTTCGCGGTGAGGAAGGTCCGGGGGGCGTCGAGCGACTCGCTCGGACGGAACGCGCCGCGGTAGAGGTCCAGTGCCTGCTCCAGCCCGCGACCCGCGAAGTGGTTGGCGAACACGTACGGCATCCCCAGGGCCGCCGCGAGCTGCGCCGAGTAGTCGCTGGAACCCAGCAACCACACCTGCGGGGTGCTCGTCGCGGCCGGGGTCGCATGCACCGTATAGGTGGCACCGGAGGCGAGGCGCACGCTCGCGCCCTGGGCGGAGACGAGGGAGACGATGTCGCGCACGTGGTCGGGGAATCGCTCCACGTCGCTCGTCGTGCCCGACATCCGCAGCAGCTGGCTGATGACCTGGTCGCTGCCGGGCGCCCGCCCGATGCCCAGGTCGACCCGACCCGGCGCGATCGCCTCGAGGGCCGCGAACTGCTCGGCGACGACGAGCGGTGAGTGGTTGGGCAGCATGACCCCACCGGAGCCCACCCGGATCCGCTCGGTGCGCGCGGCGGCGGCCGCCGTGA
>JBDSVV010000230.1:0-8346 GCA_039927035.1 Ornithinibacter sp.
GGTTCCATGGGGGGATGCTACATCCACACCCCTTGCGCGGTCATGACTATTTGTGCATGATTAGCAATCTATTCACGCACAACCAATCATGGAGGTTCCTTGATGTCGTCGAGCCATCTCGCCCGCGAGGTCGCGACCCAACCCGCTGACTGGGCGCGAGCTGCCGAGCGCGCCCACGACCTGCGCGACATCCTGCCGCAGGAGGGGGAGCGGGTGGCCACGATCGGCTGCGGCACCTCCTGGTTCATGGGTCAGGCCTATGCCTCGCTGCGCGAGTCCGCCGGTCAGGGAGTCACCGACGCCTGGTCTGCCAGCGACCACCGCCTCGCTCGGGGTTACGACCGGGCCATCGTGATCTGCCGGTCGGGCACGACGACCGAGGTCTGCTCGGTCATCGATGACCTGCGCTCCTCGGGCACGCCGTTCGTGAGCTTCGTCGCCACTCCCGGCACCCCTGTCGCCGACAGCAGCACCGACCTCGTGCTCATGGACGACGTCGACGAGCAGAGCGTGGTCCAGACCCGCTTCGCCACGACGACCCTGGCCCTGCTGAGGGCCTCCCTCGGCGAGGATCTCTCCTCCGCCATCGACCAGGCGAACGCAGTACTCGCGGAGGGCGAGGAGTCGGCTCTGTCCGGACTCCTCGACGTGGATCAGGTGACCTTCCTAGGCACGGGCTGGACCGTCGGCGTGGCGCACGAGGCCGCGCTGAAGCTGCGTGAGTCCGCGCAGTTCTGGGCGGAGTCCTACCCGGCCATGGAGTACCGCCACGGCCCGATCAGCATCGCGACCACCGGCAGGGCCGTGTGGGCCTTCGGTGAGGTGCCCGCAGAGCTCGAGCAGCAGGTCAGGGCCACCGGAGCGCACTGGGAGCACCGTGAGGCCGACGCGATGGCCGAGCTCGTCAGGTTGCACCGTCTCTGCATGGCGCGCGCGCGCATCGCCGGGCTCGACCCGGACGCACCCCGCCACCTGACCCGTTCCATCGTCCTCGCCTGAGGCCTCGGTGGACCAGGACCTGGTCGTCGGCGTCGATGTCGGCGGCACCCGGATCAAGGCCGTCTCCCTGCGTGGCGAGGACGTCCTCGATCGACTCGCCGTGCCGTCCCCGGCCGACCTGGCGAGCCGGTTCGCCGAGGTCGTCGCCGAGGTCGTCACGGCGATGTGCGACACCCCGTCGCAGCGTCCCCGGGCCGTCGGGGTGGTCGTCCCCGGACTGGTCGACGACGCCACTGGCCTGGCAATCTGGTCTGCCAACCTCGGGTGGAAGGACCTCGACGTCCCCCAGACCGTCTCGGCCCGCCTCGGGATCCCTACCACCGGGGGGCACGACGTGCGGGCCGGACTGGTCGCCGAGCACCGCTTCGGTGCCGCGGCCGGTGTCGACGACGTGCTGTTCGTGCCGCTTGGCACCGGCCTGGCGTCCGCGCTCATGGTCGGCGGTCACGTGGTGGCCGGCACTCCCTGGACCGGCGAGCTCGGGCACGTACTGGTGACACCGGGCGGGCCGACGTGCGGCTGCGGCCGTTCCGGCTGTCTCGAGGCGATCGCGAGCGCCGGTGCGATCGGTCGTCGGTGGCGCGAGGCGAGCGGTCAGGAGGGCGACGCGGAGGTGGTCGCGGAGCACGTGCGAGCCGGCGACCCCGTGGCACGGGCAGTGTGGACCGAAGCCGTCGACGCCCTCGCGATGGTGATCGCCCCGATCGTCGCTGCCGCAGGCACGCGCCGCATCGTCATCGGCGGGGGTCTGGTCAACGCGGGACCGGTGCTGCTCGACCCGCTGAGGGACGCGCTGGTGAGCAGGCTGCCTCAGGGGATCGAGCTCGACGTCGTGGCCGCGGCACTCGGGGAGTGGGCCGGCGCGATCGGTGCGGCGACCCTGGCCCAGAGCCTGGCGACATGATCCTCTGCATCACGCCGAACCCTGCCTGGGACGTCACCTACCGGTTGCCTGCACTGATCCCGGATGCCGTGCACCACGTCTGCGACGTGGCCGAGCGCGCCGGGGGCAAGGGGGTCAACGTCGCGTCGGTCGCCCGCGGCGCCGGTCACGACGTGCTGGTGTGCGCCCCGGTCGGGGGGGCGCGCCGAGCGGAGTTCATGCACGACCTGACCAGCCGCGGACTGAGCACGGCACTGATCAACAGCCCCCTGCCGACGAGGCAGTCCGTCGCGGTCGTGACCCCGCACGGTGTCACCATGCTCAACGAGCAGGGCGTGCCGCAACCGGATGCCGTCTGGCTCGACCTCATCAGCACGGTCGAACGAGAAGCGGGCCGTTGCCGCGTGGTGACGGTCTCCGGCAGCCTGCCCCCACAGACTCCGGCCGACCTCCTCGCGCGGATCACCAGAGCCGCCCACCAGGGCGGCGCGAGGGTCGTTCTGGACTGCCGCGGTCCACACCTCCTGAAGGCGCTGAGGGAAGGGCCCGAACTCGTCAAGCCGAATGCCGAGGAGGCGCAGGCCACCACCGGCGAGAGCGACCCGGTGCGAGCCGCACGTGCTCTCGTGGCGGCGGGGGCCCGCGCCGCCCTCGTCACCCTCGGGGCCGAGGGCGTCGTGGTCGTCGATGACCGCGGCACCGCCCTGCGAGCACGACTGGACTCCCCCGTGAGCGGTAATCCGACGGGCGCCGGCGACGCGATGACGGCTGCGGTCGCGGTCGCCCTGGAGCGCACGGAGCACCCCGATTGGCGGGCGACGCTCCGTGACGGGGTCTCCTGGTCCGCCGCAGCCGTCCTGGCGGACGTGGCCGGCGAGGTCGACCACGCCACCGTCGCAGATCTCATCCCCCACGTCCTGCTCGAGGAGATCCGATGACTCACGTGTCCCTGACCGATGCCTTCGCGCGTTCGAAGAGGGGAGCACTCGCGGCCTTCAACGTCATCCAGATCGAGCACGCCGAGGCCTACGCCCTGGCCGCGGAACGCACCGGTCTTCCGGTCGTCATGCAGATCAGCGAGAACTGCGTGAAGTACCACGGGGCGCTGGCGCCGATCGCTGCGGCAACCCTCGCGATCGCGCAAGCCTGCGCCCAGGACGTCGTGGTCCACCTCGACCACGCCGAGGACATCGACTTGGTCCGCGAGGCGGTCCGTCTCGGTCTGGGGTCGGTGATGTTCGACGGGTCCCGCCTCTCCGACCAGGACAACCGGGCGCGCACGAGAGAGGTCGTCGCGCTGTGCCACGCGCAGGGCGTGAGCGTCGAGGCCGAGCTGGGCGAGGTCGGCGGCAAGGACGGCGTCCACGCGCCGGGCGTGCGCACCTCCCCCGACGACGCCGAACGGTTCGTGACCGAGACGGGAGTCGACGCGCTCGCGGTGGCGGTGGGCAGCTCTCACGCGATGACCGAACGCGTCGCGAGGCTGGACACCGCGCTCATCGCGGACCTCGCCCTGCGGGTGCCGGTCCCCCTGGTGCTGCACGGCTCGTCAGGCGTGCCCGACGAGGGTCTGGTCTCTGCGGTGCGGGCCGGCATGCGCAAGGTCAACATCGCGACCCACCTCAACCACGTCTTCACCGACGCCCTGCGCGAGCGACTGGCCGCGCAGCCGACCGTCGACACTCGCCGCTACCTCGGTGCGGCCCGGGCGGCGACCGCTGACGAGGCCACTCGCCTCATGCTGTTGCTCGCAGACGCCTGAGCCTTCCGGGTCAGTCGGCGGTGAGGGCCGCAGCGACGCCGGCGTCGACGATCGCAAGGTCCGTGGTCACCGCCAGGCACCGGATGCCGTGGGCACGCATCCGCGTCGCCACATCGGCACTTCCCGCGAAGGCCCCCACCCCGATGCTCGACGCCCCTGCTGCGGCGACGACCCGGCGCAGGGGGCTGTCAGCGCCGTGGTCCTCGAGCAGGGCGTCGACCGTGGTGCCGAGGCTGAGTGACAGGTCGAGCGGACCGATGAACAGCAGGTCGACGCCGGGTGTCGACGCGATCGCCTCCACATCCTCCAGCGCCCCCGACGTCTCGATCATCACGGCACACCGCACGGCGGCATTCGCCTCTTCCGGCGGCACCACCAACCCTCCCCACAGGGGAGCGAGCTGACCCCAGCTCCGTTCCCCCAGAGGCGGATAGCGACACGCCTGAGCTGCGATCACGGCATCCGCCACGGTGGTGACCGACGGCACGACCACAGCCAGCGCCCCGGCATCCAGAGCCAGTCCGATCCACGCCGGATCGACCGACGGCACCCGTACGACGAAGGGGACGCGAGCGCCCGAGAGCACCCTTCCAGCGGCATGCAGGGCTGCCCGGTCGAGGGCGCCGTGCTGGGCGTCCAGGGCCATCCAGTCGAAGTCTGACGCACCGAGCCGGCCCAGCAGGTCGAGGTCGGCGGTGAGGCACCAGACTCCTCGCGACACCGGCGCCATCACGCTCTCGTCATCTCCCGCCATCTCCCGACTTCCTCCTCGTGATCTGTCCGCCAGGGTGACGCTAGCGCAGCGGCTCCCCCAGCACCCGGTCCAGGAAGGCGTTCCCGAACGTACGGGTCGGGTCGAGTCGATCGCGGAGGTGGGAGAAGTCGCCCAGCCGGGGGTAGGCCTCGCTCAGCGCGGCATGATCGGCCACGAACACCTTCCCCCAGTGCGGCCGTGCGCCGAGTGGGGTGAGCACCTCCTCGAGTGCACCGAGCACCCCGCGCACAGCCGGCTCGTCGCGCACCCAGGTGAAGTGCAGGCCCACCGTGTCGCGGCCCTGCGCGCCGCTGAGCCACAGGTCGTCGGCAGCGATGGTGCGGATCTCGGAGACCTGGAGGAGCCCGGCGAAGGCCGGACCCACGCTCCGCACGGCGTCTACCGCTTCGACTGCTCGTGAGCGGGGCACGAAGTATTCGCTCTGCAGCTCCTCGCCGCGGCTGGGCGTGTGGCTCATCCGGAAGTGCGGCAGCCGCTCGAACCACGGTCCGGGGATCCCACCCTGTTGGGTGACGGCAGCGACGTCGCCGCCGGGCAGCATGTGCTGCACCGAGACCGCCGGATGGGCACCCGGCAGGGGTCGCACAGCCGTTCCCACCCGGCTCTTCAGCCACACCTGGCCGATGGAAGGCGCCTGCCAGTCGGTGAAGAGGCTGACGCTCGTGGCCGCAGACGTGACGGCGTCGAGGTCCTCGGAGAGGGTCGCCCAGGGGAGGTCGACGAGGCAGTCGACAGCCATCTCGTAGGCCGGCTCGACATCCAGCCAGACCCTGGTCATGACCCCGAGCGCCCCCAGCGAGACGACGACACCGTCGAAGTCGGGCTCGCCTCTTGCCCACCGGCGCAGCTCGCCGTCGGCGCCGATCAGCTCCACGGCATTCACGGCGGCCGCGAGCGAGCCCTGGCCGTCACCCGACCCGTGGGTGCCGGTGGCGATCGCTCCCGCGACCGATATGTGCGGCAGCGAGGCCATCGTGCCCAGCGCCCACCCCTGCTCGTGCAGCGCCACGGCCACGTCTCCGTAGAGGGCACCCGCCGAGACGGCGGCCGAGCGCGCGGCCCCGTCGACCTCGACCGTGGCAGGGAGCGCCGAGAGCGAGACGAGCACGCCCTCGGTGTCGGCCATGTCGGTGAAGGAGTGCCGCGAGCCCAGGGCGCGCACCCGTGGCTCGGCAGCGATGAGCCCTTGCAGCTCCTCGAGGCTTCGCGGTGTCTCGAGGCGCGTGGCACCGAAGAGGTGGTTTCCGGCCCAGTTCGTCAGCATCCCCCCATCGTGCCGCCTCCCCGCCTCGGCGCGGCGATCAGTCCGGCCGAAGAGCCCGCACCGCGTCGATCGGGTCCGCTTCGGCGGCGGTCTTGTCGTCGCGGTAACGGACCACCCGGGCGAACCGCAGGGCGACCCCGCCGGGGTAACGGGTGGAGCGCAGGATGCCGTCGAGGGCGATCTCGACGACCTGCTCAGGCCGCACGGGCACGACCCACCCGTCGGTGCCATCGGTGGCGAGCTCGGTGAACCGGGAGGTCTGCCAGGCGAGCATCTCGTCGGTCATCCCCTTGAACGTCTTCCCCACCATGACGAAGCCGCCCGTCGCCGGGTCGCGCGCGCCGAGGTGGATGTTGGAGAGCAGCCCCCTACGACGCCCCGAGCCCCACTCCACGGCGAGCACGACGAGGTCAAGGGTGTGCACCGGCTTGACCTTGACCCACCCGCCACCGCGTCGGCCGGCGGCATAGGGACTCGACCCGTCCTTGACGACGACCCCCTCGTGACCTGCCGCGACGAGCTCGTCGAAGAACACCCGAGCCAGGCCGCGATCGTCGGTCACCCGGCGGGGCACGAGGAGATGCGGTGCCAGCTCTGCCAGCACCTCGTGGCGGTGCAGCGCCGACTGATCGAGCAGGTCACGGCCGTCGACGTGAAGGGCATCGAAGAAGAACGTGGTCAGCGGCACGCTCTCGCGCAGCCCCTCGACGTCGGCCGAGCTGGCGGTGCGCGAGCCGGTGACCTGGAAAGGGGCCGGGCGACCGCCGTCGAGCATGACGATGGCCTCGCCGTCGAGCACCAGGTCGCCACCGGGCAGCGCGCCGACGGCCTCGAGCACCTCGGGCACCCGCTCGGTGATCTCCTCGAGGCTGCGGGTGAAGACGGTGACCTCCCCGTCGCGCCGGTGCACCTGCACCCGGATGCCGTCGAGCTTGCCGTCGATGATGATCGGGCCCTCACCCAGGCCCTCCGCCGCCTCCTCGGGAGTCTTGGCAGAGGCCGCGAGCATCGGGCGCAGCGGTCTGCCGACGACGAGCCCGACGGCCTCGAGGCCCTGCCGCCCGTCGCGGGCCGCGATCTCGGCGACGTCAGCGGCATACCCCGCAAGCATCACGGCCCGGCGCACCACCGGCTCAGGCACCTCGAACGCGATGGCGATCGCCTTGAGCACCACGCCGTCGAGCGCACCCTGACGCAGGTTGCCGGTGATGAGGTCGCGCAGGAACGCCTGCTCGTCGGCCGTAGCCCGTGACATGAGTGAGACGAGCTCGGAACGGCGAGCGCTCGTGGACCCCACGCCGGCGGCGCCGGCCAACCGGCCGAAGGCCGCATCCACCTCCCGGACGCTCAGGGTGGCCTCCACTGCGGGCTCCGGCAGGGAGCCGAGGGAGCGGAAGCCGACACCGAGCCGCCGCTGCGGGAGCACACCGGAGAGGTGCGCGACGACGACCCCGACGTCGTGGGGGCCACACCCCGCGAGGAGCCCGGCCAGCGCGGCGGTCTTGGCGGTGCGCGAGCGCGTCGCGGAGACGACCCTCGACACCTCGACCACCTCGGCGAGGGACACCGGCCCCGCGGCGTCGTCGTCGGCCTCCACCTCTCTCACGGGCGTCAGTCTGCCCCCGCGCACCGACACCCCGGGGGAAGATGGCGCGATGAGCACCTCTGAGGCCACGCAACGCCGCCCGCCGCAGGTCATCGTCTTCGACGTCAACGAGACGCTGTCGGACCTCTCACCCATCCGCGAGCGCTTCGAGGACCTCGGCGTGCCCGCCCACCTCGTGGCGCCGTGGTTCGCCGGGTTGTTGCGCGACGGGTTCGTGCTGACGATCACCGGTGACAACCCGGCATTCGCCGAACTGGCCGCGGCATCGCTGCGCACCACCCTGCACGGCCTGCCCGGCGCGGGCGCCCACGACATGGATGCCGCGGTGCGCCACGTGCTGTCGGGCTTCATGGGGCTGCCACTCCACCGCGACGTGGTGCCGGGGGTTCACGCGCTGACCGACCTCGGCATCAGGCTCGTCACGCTGAGCAACGGGTCCGCGGCCGTGGCCGAGGGGCTGTTGCAGCGCAACGGCATCCGGGACAGCTTCGAGCACGTGCTGTCCGTGGAGGATGCCCCGGCGTGGAAACCGGACGCGCGGGCCTATCAGCACGCCCTCGACACCTGCGGGGTCACGGCGGGGGACGCCATGCTCGTCGCGGTGCACCCGTGGGACGTCCACGGCGCAGCCCGCGCAGGGCTGCGCACCGCCCACCTCGACCGTAGCGGCGCGCCGTGGCCCCAGCCGTTGGAGCGCCCCGAGCTCGTGGCGCCCTCCCTCACCGACCTCGCCGCACAGCTCCGAGGCCCCGCCCGCTGACCAGGCAGTTGCCCCACCCCCCTTCCCCGGACTTCGTCTGTCCAGATGTCGGAGACACGCCGATTCGGAGGCGTGTCGCGACTTTTCGACAGACGAAGTGGGGGACGGAGGTGTGGGTGGGAGGTGAGTCAGCGGCCCGTGAAGTCCGCGCGGCGCTTGGCGAGGAAGGCCGCCACACCCTCGCGGTAGTCCTGCGTGTGCATGAGGGAGAGCTGCCCCTCCTCCTCGCGGGCGAGCGCGGCCTCGACGTCGACCGACCCGGCGTTGACCGCGACCTTGGTCCAGCCCAGGGCCACG
>JBDSVV010000231.1:0-7916 GCA_039927035.1 Ornithinibacter sp.
CTCGAAGAGCGTGATGAGCCGGCCCAGGTTGGTGTCGTCCAGGGCGGCCTCGACCTCGTCCATGATGTAGAACGGGCTCGGCCTGGCCTTGAAGATCGCGACGAGCATCGCCACGGCGACGAGCGAGCGCTCGCCGCCGGAGAGCAACGAGAGCCGCTTGACCCTCTTGCCCGGCGGCCTCGCCTCGACCTCGATGCCCGTGGTGAGCATGTTGTCGGGGTCGCTCAGCACGAGCCGTCCCTCACCGCCGGGGAAGAGCCGCTCGAAGACGCGCTCGAACTGCTCCTTGGTGTCGTGGAAGGCGGCGGTGAAGACCTGCTCGACCCGCTCGTCGATCTCCTTGACGATGTCCAGGAGGTCGCGCTTGGAGCGCTTGAGGTCCTCGAGCTGGGTGGTGAGGAAGCGGTGCCGCTCCTCCAGCGCCGCATACTCCTCCAGCGCCAGGGGGTTGACCCGGCCGAGAGAGGCCAGAGCCCGCTCGGCCTTGCGCAGCCGCTTCTCCTGCACGTCGCGCACGTAGGGCTCGGGCGCCTCGGCGCCTGCATCGTCGGGCGCACCGATGTGCGGCACGAGCTGGTGCGGGCCGAACTCCTCCACGAGCACCTCGGGGTCGATGCCGAGCTCCTCGACGGCCTTGGCCTGCAGCTGTTCGATCCGGGCCACCTGCCTGGCCCGGGCCATCTCGTCGCGGTGCGCGGTGTCGGTGAGGTCGCGCAGCTCGTCCTGCGCCACGACCTGCTGCTGGCGCAGCTCGGCACCGACCCGGTCCCGCTCCACGCGGGCGGCCTCCGCAATGTCACGCTCGGTGCTCGCCCGTGCGAGGGCTCGTGCCGCCCGCACGACGGCGTATGCCGCGGCACAGCTGACCGCCGCTGCCACCTCCGCCTCGCGGCGCCGACGCTCCCGGCGCTCGCGCAGCCGTTCCCTGGCAGCGAGCTCGTTGCGCGCTGCGCCCTCGAGGGACTCGGCCCGACCCTTCAGGGCCCGGGCGCGCTCCTCACGCGTGCGCAGGGTGAGCCGCAGCTCGGTCTCCGCCGTGCGGGCGCGGCTCGCGGCGAGCCCCAGGGCGTCGCGCTCCTCGGTGGAGGGTTCCTGGGTCTCCTCCGGCTGCATGCTGGCCTCGTCCAGGCGCAGGGCGAGGGCCTCGAGCTCGCGGTGGTCCGTGTCGAGGGTGAGCCGCGCCTGAGCGATCGCCCGCTCCGTGCGGTCGGCCTCGGCCCCAGCGGTGCGCATCGCGGACCCGAGGTGGCCCAGCTGTTCCGCGACCGCCGCCATCCGAGCGTCCGACTCGTGCAGGGCCTCCAGCGCTGCCTCCACGTCGTGCGTGCGCGCCGACGCCACGTCACGGGCCGCGACCAGGGCGAAGCGGGCCTGCTCTGCGCGGCCTGCCGCGGCCATCAGGGACTCGCGCGTCTCGTCGGCCGCCGCCTGGATCTCGAGCAGGCTCTCCCCCGCGCTGCTGCCGCCTCGGGCGAAGCCTGGACCGAACACGTCACCATCTGCGGTGACCGCCGTGACCGAGGGCTGGCTCGCGACGAGCGCGACCGCGTGGGCTGGTGTCGCGACGATCGCGACCCGGTCGAGCATCTGGTCCACCGCGGACCGCACCGCGGCCTGGGCTCGCACGACGTCGCGCGCCCAGAGCGCGCTGCCCTCGAGCTCGGGCCAGCGATCGCGCTCGGCGGGGCGCGCGGTGTCCGCGACGAGGAGGCCTGCACGACCGCCGTCACGATCACGAAGGGCCTCGATGGCCCGAGCGGCGTGATCGGCGCTCGGCACGACGAGCGCCTCGGAGGCCCAGCCCAGCGCAGCGGCCACGGCGGCCTCGTGCCCACCAGTGACCGTGACCAGCGACGCGACCGTGCCGACGATCGCGTGCTCGCCGTCGGCCGCCGCAAGCAGCGTCGCGGCGCCGTCCTTGCGGCGCAGCCCGATCTCCAGCGCCTCGAGCCGCGCCGCGGCCGAGGCCCGGTCACGCTCGGCGTCGCGCTCCGCGGTGACGAGCTTGTCGATCTCCCCCTCCGCGGCGGCCAGAGCCGCCGCAGCCCGCTCATGGGTCGTGTCGAGCCCCTCCTCGCCCTCCTCGTCGGCAGCGACGCCACCCTCGAGACGGGAGAAGGCCTGCTCGGCCTCGGCAGCACGGGAACGAGCGGCGGTGACGACCTCCTGCAGACGCCCGATCTCGGCCTCCCCGGCCTCGATCCGGCTCCGCCGGGCGGCGACCTGTCCGGCGAGCCGGGCCAGTCCTTCGCGACGGTCGGCAGAGGTGCGAGCGAGCCGCGCCAGGCGGGTCTGCTCCGCGGCATACGCTCCCTCCACCTTCGCGCGAGAGGCAACGGAAGCGGCCAGTTCCTCGCACGCCGAAGTCACCTCGGCCAGCAGCCCCGACTCTTCGGCGCGGGCCTTCTCGGCCTGGGCCCGCAGCTCCTCGGGGTCACGCCCCGTCGTGGTCTCGTGCTCCTCGTCCTGGGAGAGCAGCCGCACACGTTCGGCGGCGACCGATCCGATCGACTCGAGCCGGTCACGCAGGCTGAGGAGGCGCACGTGCCGCTCCTGAGCGCGGCCGAGCTCGGGGGCGGCGTCGGCGGCCTGGCGGTCGATCTCGGTGACGCGCGCCCGCACTGCGGCGACGGCATCATCGACCGCGGTGCGGCGCTCGATGAGGGCGGTCTCGTCGGCGACCTCCCGCTCGAGCAGCGAGGTGAGCTGGACCAGGTCGTCCGCCAGGAGGCGCAGGCGTGAGTCGCGCGCGTCTGCCTGGATGACCGCGGCGCGCCGGGCCGCCTCGGCCTGGCGGCCGAGCGGGCCGAGCTGGCGACGGATCTCACCGGTGAGGTCCTGCACCCGGGTGAGGTTGGCCTCCATCGAGTCGAGCTTGCGCAGCGCGCGCTCCTTGCGACGGCGGTGCTTCAGCACCCCGGCGGCCTCCTCGATGAAGCCGCGGCGCTCCTCCGGCGTCGCACGCAGCACGGTGTCGAGCTGGCCCTGGCCGACAATGACGTGCATCTCTCGGCCCAGTCCTGAGTCGGAGAGCAGCTCCTGCACGTCGAGCAAGCGGCATCCGGTGCCGTTGATCGCGTATTCCGAGCCCCCACCGCGGAACATCGTGCGGGTGATCGTCACCTCGCTGTAGTCGATCGGCAGGGCACCGTCGGCGTTGTCGATCGTCAGGCTCACCTCGGCGCGGCCCAGTGGGGGGCGTCCGGTGGTGCCCGCGAAGATGACGTCCTCCATCTTGCCGCCGCGCAGTGACTTCGCGCCCTGTTCGCCCATCACCCACGCGAGGGCGTCGACGACGTTGGACTTCCCCGAGCCGTTGGGCCCGACGACGCACGTGATCCCGGGCTCGAGGCGCAGCGTCGTCGCGGAAGCGAAGGACTTGAAACCCTTGAGGGTCAGCGTCTTCAGGTACATGCGGCGATCGTCAGCTCTCGTATCGGCCGTGGGCCACCGGGGCCCGTGCGGGTCGGGCCGACTCTACCGGCGGGGCGCTCCGGCGACGGGACGTCGCCGCCGGCCCGTGGTGCCTGTGACCGGGGTTGCCCATGTGGCTCCTGTGACCTTGGGACCTGGAGGACACGCTCCCGGCTGGCCCCCTGGGCGCTCAGGATCCCTGGTCGGCCGACGCGATCGCCTCGTGGTGGCGGATCACCTCGGCGATGACGAAGGTGATGAACTTCTCGGCGAACTGCGGGTCCAGCCCGGCCTCGTCGGCCAGCCCGCGCAGCCTGCCGATCTGGCGCTCCTCACGGGCCGGGTCGGCCGGAGGCATCCCGGCGGCAGCCTTGAGCTCACCGACGCGCTGGGTGGCCTTGAACCGCTCGGCCAGCAGGTGCACGAGGGCGGCGTCGATGTTGTCGATGCTCGACCGCAGCCGAGCCAGGTCTGGAGGGACGTCGCTCACCTGACCATCGTAGGAAGACCGGCCTCCTCGGGCAGGCCCCGTCCACCCCCCGGATGCCGTCCAGGGTCCGACCCGCAGCCCCCAGATCACCCGGTAGGTCACTCAAGGGACGGGCCGGAGCGCGGTCAGCGCTCGAGGAAACCGTGCGCGTCGAGCGGCTCGCTCCACGTCGGCGAGGAGACCGAGTGAGCGCTCCCCGGGCGACGCGTCGTGCTCGGTTCCTCCCGGAGCAGCTCGACCAGCCGCTCCAGCCCGGCTGGCGGCCCCTGGGCGACGACCTCCACGCGCCCGTCCGAGGTGTTGCGGGCGTGCCCGACGAGCCCGAGCTCCAGAGCCCGGGCCCTCGTCCACCACCGGAAGCCGACCCCCTGCACCCGACCCCGCACGAAGAGAGTCATCCGCCGCTTCTGGTCCTCCTCCCTCGCCTCCACCACATCAGCATCGCAGGGCCCCGCGTGCCTCCCTGCCCGTGTCACACCGAGTCCCTACCGTGAGCGCATGAGCACGAGCGTGGCTCCCCCCACGACGACCGGAGGGTCGGTGCCCGGGCGTGAGCACGGGCACCGAGTCGCGCCGAGCGACGGTGGCGTCCACGGCCGGCTGCCCGGTCTCGACGGCCTGCGCGCCCTCGCCATCCTCGCCGTGCTGGCGGTCCACCTCGACCCGTCGTGGCTGCCCGGCGGCTTTCTCGGTGTCGACGTGTTCTTCGTCATCTCCGGTTTCCTCATCACCACCCTGCTGCTTCGCGAACGCGCAGCGACCGGCACACTCGACGTGCGTGCCTTCTGGTCGCGGCGCGCCCGTCGCCTCCTGCCTGCCCTGCTCGTGGTGCTCCCGGCATCGGTGTTCCTCGCGCGGCTGACCGAGGCCGACCTGCTCGTCGGCGCGGGCCGCCAGGTCGCGGGGGCACTGACCTTCACGTCCAACTGGGTCGAGATCGCGGCGGGCAGCGACTACTTCACCTCCACCAGCCCGCAGCTCTTCATGAACCTCTGGTCGCTCGCCGTCGAGGAGCAGTTCTACCTCCTCTGGCCCCTGGCGGTCCTGCTCCTTCTGCGCGTCGGCACCCCGATGGGCAGGGCCGGGGCAGCGCTCGGCCTGGGGCTCGCCTCGGCGCTGCTCATGGCCGTGCTGCTGGACCCCACGAGCCCCACTCGCGTGTACTACGGCACCGACACACACCTGGTCGGCCTCATGGTCGGCGCAGCCACGGCCTTCGCCTACGCCGGTCCGCTCCGGTCCTGGACCGCGTCGCCCCGGTGGCACCGCCACCACCGCACCCTGGTCATCGGCGCACTGGTCACGCTGGGGGGGCTGCTGTGGTCCGGCGACCAGTCCTCGGCGCTCACGTTCCGCGGAGGCATCGCACTCGCGTCGGTGGCCACGGCGGTGCTGCTGCTCTCCGCCGTCTCGACGCCGGGTCCGCTGCGGTCGGTCCTGGAGCTCCCCGCAGCGCGGTGGCTCGGCGTGCGCTCCTACGCCATCTACCTCTGGCACTGGCCGGTCATCCTCATCGTGGGGCAGGATCTCGACCTCGCGCCTGGCGGCCCCGCCTACCTGTGGAGCCGGCTTTGGTGCCTGGTCGTCATCCTCGCCCTGTCCGACCTGACCTTCCGCTTCATCGAGACCCCGGTGCGACGACGCGGGTTCACCGGCACCGCCCAGCACCTGCTCGGCAGGCTCCGCCGGGGCGACACCCGCACCGCCCGCGTGGTGTGGGGCTCGGTGCTCGCTGCCACGCTGGTGCTGACCGTCGTGCTGATCACGGCCCCGGAGCGCAGCTCCACCGAACAGCTGCTCAGCGCCAACGAGGCCTCGCTCACCCGCGACGGCCGCTCCCGGGCCGCCGCGCTGGTGGTCCTGTCACCATCCGCGCAGGGCGCGAGGGCCGCGCCGAGTCCCTCAGCCGCGGCACGGCCCCCCACAGGGCCGGCACAGGACTGGTCGATGCCCGAGAGCGCCGAGATCGACGCGTTCGGCGACTCGATGATGGTCGGCGCCAAGGGCGCGTTGACCTACTACTTCCCCAAGATCCGGATGGACGCCAAGTCCAACCGACGCTGGACCCAGGTGCCAGGAATCATCGCGGACCAACCGAGTGTGCGTCGAGCCGTGGTGCTCGCATTCGGCACCAACTGGGGCACCGACGAGACGTCGATCGCCCGGGTGCTCGATGGGCTCGGTCCCGATCGAATGGTCGTCGTCGTGACCGTGCACGGCCCGTTCAGTCGGGTCAAGAGCGACAACACGAAGCTCACGAACGTCCTCGCAGGCCGCCCCAACGTCGCCGTCGCGGACTGGGACGGAGCTCTCGCCGGCACCACCGGCCAGCTCCAGCCCGACGGCATCCACCCCAGCCGCACCGGAGCGCACCTCTACGCGAAGACGGTGCGAGCGGCACTGGCCCGGCTCTGCGAGCAGCACACCGGGAAGCCGGTCACCCTCAAGGAGCTCCCGATCCCCTGAGCCGTGGTCGAGGCTGGCACCGGGGGCAACTGAACGACGAGCGGTTCATGAACGCCTCACGGCGGATCGGGGTCCCGCACCGACGGCAGGGGCGACCCTCCTGCCCGTAGGCCGCGAGCGAGCGGTCGAAGTAGCCCGACGCCCCGTTGACGTTGACGTAGAGGGCGTCGAAGCTCGTCCCGCCCTGGTCGAGGGCCTCGCGCATCACCTCGCTCGCGTGGTCCAGGACCACCCCGATCCGCGGCCTGGTGAGGGCACTGGCCAGACGTTCACCGTGCACTTCGGCACGCCACAGCGCCTCGTCCGCATAGATGTTCCCGATGCCGGAGGCCAGTGACTGGTCCAGGAGCACCCGCTTGATCGCGCTGTCACGTGCCTTGATCCGACGCACCACGCCGGCGCGGTCGTAAGCCGGCTCCAAAAGGTCTGGCGCGATGTGGCGGATCGGCTCGGGGACCCCTGCCTCGTCGAGCTCGGCCAGGGCCAGTCCACCGAAGGTGCGCTGGTCCACGAACCTCAGCTCGGGGCCGTCGTCCACGAAGGAGAAGCGGGCGTGGAGGTGCTTCTCGTCGGGGGCGTCGGGCTTTTTCACGAGCAGCTGCCCACTCATCCCCAGGTGCACGATCAGGCCCAGCTCGGGGGCCGCGCCACCGTCGGCCAGCACCAGCCACAGGTACTTGCCCCGTCGCCTGACCCCGGCGATGCGGGTGCCGGTCAGCCGGGCGGTGAGATCCTGGGGCCCGGGAAGGTGGCGACGAGCCACCCGGTGCCCACGCAGCTCCACCGCCCCGACGGTCCGCCCCAGGACGTGCGCCGCCAGCCCGCGACGGACGACCTCGACCTCGGGCAGCTCAGGCACGGTCGGTGGTCGAGAGCGCCTCTGGCGCGGGGTCCTCGTGCGCGTCCCGGATGGCGGTCCAGGCGAGTGCGGCTGCCTGTTGCTCGGCGATCTTCTTCGTGCGACCCACGCCACGGCCATGGACGGTCCCACCGACCAGGACGGCTGCCTCGAAGGACTTGGCGTGCTCCGGCCCGTCCTCGGTGACGGCGTACTCCGCGGCGCCCAACCCGTGCCGGGCGGTGATCTCCTGGAGACTGGTCTTCCAGTCCAGACCGGCCCCGAGGGTCGCGGACGAGGCGAGGAGCGGGTCGATGAGGTGGTGCACGAGCTCGGTCGCCGCTGCCATGCCGGCGGTCGAGTAGACGGCACCGATCACGGCCTCGACGGTGTCGGCGAGGATCGAGTCCTTGTCGCGCCCACCGGTGGACTCCTCACCGCGGCCGAGGAACACATAGTCGCCCAGCCCCAGGGTGCGGCCCACCTCGGCGAGGGCTCGCATGTTGACGACCGCGGCGCGCAGCTTCGCGAGCTGGCCCTCCGTGGTGTCGGGGTGGGCTTCATAGAGCGTCGTGGTGACGACGAGCCCGAGGACGGAGTCGCCGAGGAACTCCAGTCGCTCGTTGTGCGGCAGGCCCCCCGCTTCGTAGGCGTAGGAGCGATGGGTCAGGGCACGACGAAGCACCGACTCGTCGACCGAGGCGCCGG
>JBDSVV010000232.1:0-3574 GCA_039927035.1 Ornithinibacter sp.
TTGCGAGCGACGTTGTCGACCGGCGGCACGGCGCCTTCGGGGTCGGCCTCGGAACCCTCCGGGCGCATCTGGGTCACGTGCTCTCCCTCGTCGTGGACCGGGCCACTCTACGACGTGGGTGTTCGTCCGTAGACGACGTGGATCGCGGCGTCCTCGAAGCCGGCGCGCCGGTATGTCGCGAGGGCGCGAGTGTTGTCGCCGTCGACGTAGAGGTCAACCCGCTCCACGCCTTGCCGGGCGAGGTGTGCGGTGCCCAGTGCCGTGAGTGGACCGGCAAGGCCGCGACGCTGGTAGGCCGGGTGCACACCGAGCACGTACACCTCACCCGCAGCCGAGCCGGGCTCCCGCTTGGTCCAGTGGAACGCCGCCAGTGGGTGCCCGCCGTCGTCGTCGGTGATGCTCGTGTCCTCGAGAAGGAAGAACCCTGCGGGGTCGAACCACTCCTGGGACATGCGGTCATTCAGGTCCTCGAGAGTGATCGACCCCTGCTCCGGGTGCGATGCGAACGCCAGCGCGTTGACCTCAAGCCAGGGATGCTCGTCACGCCCGACCTCGAAGGGCCGAACCGAAAATCCCTCTGGCAGGGCGGGGCTCGCGGTGTCGTCGTCGTGGAGCGGTCTTGACATCACGTGCAGCTGGCGCGTTGGGCCCAGCCCTTCGGCTGCCGCCAGCGCCTGAGCGGCCGGCAGGTCACCGTGGGCCCACACGCCGCTGACTCCACCCTCGAGCAGCGCGCGCAGGAGGGCGCGACCCACTCCCTGTCGGCGCGATGCCGGGTCCACCACGAGCTCCGCGGACCCAACCGCGTCGCGAGCGGCGTACCCGATGGGACGGGACCCACCGGCATCCGAGATGACGTGTGTGACACCGGGGCGAGGGGAGTGCAGTGCGAGCCTGAAGGACTCCGAGATCGCGTCGACCCCATCGTTGTCGGCTGCGCGTCGGGCGAGTTCGAGGACCTGGCAAGAGAGGGACTCCTCGAGGAGGGTCGAGGTCTGGAGGCGGACCGTGCTCACGCGGTGACCTCGCTCTCGGCCGTCTCGGCCGTCTCGGGCACGAAGCGGTAGCCGACATTGCGGACGGTGCCGATCAGCACCTCGTAGTCGGTGCCCAGCTTGGCGCGCAGTCTCCGGACGTGCACGTCGACAGTGCGGGTGCCACCGAAGTAGTCATAGCCCCACACCTCCTGAAGCAGCTGGGACCGGGTGAAGACCCGGCCGGGGTGCTGTGCGAGGTGCTTGAGGAGCTCGAACTCCTTGTAGGTGAGATCCAGGACACGCCCCCGGAGTCGCACCGAGTACAGGCCCTCGTCGATGACCAGGGACCCGGTCGTGATCGGGCCGCTCTCATCAGGTGCGGTCTCGGCGCTGCGACCCATCAGGAGTCGCAACCGGGCCTCGACCTCGGCGGGGCCCGCGCTCTCCAGGAGGACGTCGTCGATCCCCCACTCGCTGGTGAGGCCGGCGAGGCCTCCCTCGGTCACCACGACGACGAGCGGTGCGGAGGTGCCGGTGGTGCGGATCACCCGGCACAGCGACTTGGCCATCGCCAGCTCGCGGCGGGCATCGACCACGACGACGTCGGACGGCGGTGCGTCGACCAGGGCGGAGGCCTCGGCAGGCAGGATGCGAACATGGTGGCTCAGGAGTCCGAGCGCCGGAAGCACCTCGGCGCTCGGAGCCAAGGTGTTCGTCAACAGCAACAGTCGGGCCATTGCCCCTCAGGATAGGCGGTCGTGAACGTGGCGCAGCAGGAGTCGCGCGTGGTTGAGACGCCCCCCGCCGTCCGGGTCCGCTACTGGGCGGGTGCTCGTGCGGCAGCGGGCCTGGACGAGGAGTCCGTCATCGGCCCGGTGACCGTGGGGGACCTCCTGGCTCTGCTCACCGAGCGCCACCCCGGGCTGGCCTCGGTGCTGCCGGTGTGCTCGATCCTCGTTGACGGGCTGGCCAGCACCGCCGACGTGGCCCTTCCGGCTGGCGTCGCGGTGGAGGTCCTGCCCCCCTTCGCCGGCGGATGATGGAAGGATGCCGCGCGTGGACGATCAGCCGACGGAGGTGACCCCGGGGACGGGGTCGGATGCGTCGAGCGGGTCAGAGTTCGAGACCCGTGCCCAGCGTCGCGCCCGCCTCCAGGTCGCCCTCCGGGAACCGCTGCTCCCCCCTCTCGCGACCGTCCTGCGTCCGCTCACCTCGGCTGCCAGCATCATCTTCGCCGCGCTGCTCGTGCTCGCTGTGCTCGCGGACCCTGTGCTGATGGCCGCCGGCCTCGCCTGGGCCGGGCTCGTCATCGCGTGGGGCTGGCCAACCCTCACGGGCTCTTCCAGCCGTTTCGGGTCCTCTCTCTCGATCGTCATGGCCGCGCTCCTCGTGCCTGCGTCGGCCGCAGCCACCAGCGAGGAGCCCTACCTGCGCTACGTGCCGGCCGCCCTCGCCCTCGCACTCGCCGTGATGTTCGGCCACCAGATCCTGCGGCGTGACGGACGCCCCCGGCTCACCGACTCGCTCGGGTCGACATCGCTGGCGATCGCCGTCGTGACCATGGGGGTGGCCTGGATGCCGCTGTCCCGGACCCCCCGGGGCACCGACCTGGCCGTGGTGGCCCTGGTTTCGATCGGGGTGGCCTCCCTGGGCGACCTGGCGGTGGGCTTCTCCCGGCTGCGGGCGTGGTCCCTGCCGCTCGCGATGGTGCTCGGCGGTGGCGCTGCGATCGCCGCAGCTGCCGTGGTGGGTTCTCCGGGGGCCGGATCGGCAGCACTCGTGGGCCTGCTCTGCGCGGCAGTCTCGCACTCGTTGCGGCGGGTTCTCTCGGTGCTGCCGGCGATCACCTCGATCAGGGGTCAGCTCGCCAGTGCTGCAGCGGGGCTGCTCCTGCCCGGCGTCATCGGCTACGTCCTCGCGCTCGCCATCGTCGGCTGACGGCATCCGCGCCAACAGAGTTCGCACGGAGCGAGGTCAGTAGACGAGCGCCCGCGCGCCCGGCGAGACGACCTCCTCGACGAAGGCCGCGGAACCGCGCACCAGCACCCCCGCCACGAGGTCGCCCTCCGCGATCCCCCGCCGCGTCGCGCACTGCCCGCACACGGTGACGCGACCGTCGGCCACCAAGGCGTCGAGCAGCTCGGCCAGCGGCACGGCATACGGCAGCTCCACCTCCTCGGCCCGGCCGGGCACGGCCATCCAGCTCGCGTCGCCCGTGAGCCAGAGGCTGACCGCGAGCCCCGAGGCGAGCGCCGTCGCGGCGACCGTGAACCCTTGGTTGAGGCGTTCGAGGGCCTCGGTACCGCAGGTGACCTTGACGACGAGGCGCGTGGCGCGAGGCTCCATAGACTGCAGCGTATGGTCTTCACCCTCGACACCACACTCAACGAGGCGCTGGCGCCCCTCGCCTGGCTCGTCGGACGCTGGGAGGGGGCCGGCGTGGTCGGCTATCCGACGATGGAGTCACACAACTTCGGCCAGGAGATCATCTGCTCCCACGACGGTCGCCCGTTCCTGGAGTGGCAGTCCCACACCTGGCTCCTGGACGAGGACGGCACCAAGGTGCGCCCGCTGGCGACCGAGCTCGGCGTGTGGCG
>JBDSVV010000233.1:0-8560 GCA_039927035.1 Ornithinibacter sp.
CTGGTCGCGATCGACGCGACGATCCTCGCCGCCGCCGTGCCCGCCGTCGTGCGCGACCTCGGCGGCCTGAGTCAGTTTCCGTGGCTCTTCTCCGTCTACGTCCTCGCGCAGGCCGTGTCAATCCCGGTCTACGCAAAGGTCGCCGACCTGTTCGGTCGCAAGAACGTGATGATGCTCGGCATCGTGCTGTTCATCGGCGGGTCTCTACTGTGCGGCCTGGCCTGGTCGATGGGTGCGCTCATCGCGTTCCGGGCCGTGCAGGGGCTCGGCGCCGGTGCGATCCAACCGATCGGCATGACCATCGTCGGCGACATCTACTCCGTCGCGGAACGGGCCACGGTGCAGGGCTACCTCGCATCGGTGTGGGCGATCTCCTCCCTCGTCGGGCCGACCCTGGGTGGGGTCTTCGCCGACTACCTCTCGTGGCGGTGGATCTTCCTCGTCAACCTCCCCCTGGGGCTCCTCGCAGCGTGGGTGCTTCGACGCGGGTTCCAGGAGTCACCTCGGGCCACGGTGGGCACGCGGCCACGCATCGACGTGGCCGGCACGATGTTGCTCCTCGTGGGCACGGTGGCCCTGCTCGTCGCCCTGCTCGAGGGCGGGATCCTCTGGGCCTGGCGGTCCGTGCCGAGCATCTCCCTGCTTTTCGGCTCGGCACTGATGCTCACGGCATTCGGCCTCGTTGAACGACGGGCACCCGAGCCGGTACTGCCGCTGTGGGTCTTCCGGCACCGCGTCGTGGGCGCGACGATGCTCGTCGGTCTCGTCGTCGGGGTGCTGCTGCTGGGGCTCACCTCATATGTCCCGCTCTACGCGCAGGGGGTGCTCGGCACGGGCGCCGTCGTGGCGGGGTTCGCGCTCGCCGCGATGACCATCGGCTGGCCGATCGCCGCATCGGCGTCCGGGCGGCTCTACCTGCGTCTCGGGTTCCGCACGACGATGCTCATCGGCTCGACAGTCGCCGTCGCGGGGGCGGCGCTGTTGCTCACCGTGAGCGAGCAGAGCTCCGTCGTGCACCTCGCCGCACCGTGCTTCGTCATGGGGCTGGGCTTCGGTCTCGTTGCGAGCCCGTCAATCGTCGCGGCACAGGCTGCCGTCGGTTGGGGGCGGCGCGGGGTCGCGACGGGTGCCAACATCTTCGCCCGATCCATCGGCAGCGCCATCGGGGTGGCGGCGTTCGGGGCGATCGCCAACGGTGTCGTGCGGAGCCGGCTGGGCGAGCAGCCCAACAACCTCGAGGACCTCAGCCCCGATGTGCTCGGGCCGGCGCTGCACAGCGTCTTCCTCGCGTCGTTCGTCGTGGCCCTCGCCCTCCTGGTCGCGACCCTCGCGATGCCGCGCCGGGTCGACGAGGTGCTCGATGCCGAGGTCTTCGAGCCCTGAGCCCCGTGGTCAGGCTCGTCGACCACCGGTCGAGGCGACACCGAGCCAGGTGTGCGGGTTGCCGTCCCAGCACCAGCCAAGCTTGGGGGCTCGCTCCGAGATCCACATCGCCGGCACGCGCCGGTCGCCCCGGCGCGAGCCGGAGAGCATGAAGCAACGGTTCTTCTCCAGCAGGTGCGGCGCGTGAGTCACGACCGCGATGCCCTCCTCGATCGTCAGCGGCGTGCGGCCTCGCGCGAGGATCATGGGCAGCGCCTCCTCCGGCCGCACGTTGAGGAACTCCTCACCGCGGTCGACGTCCAGGAGCAGGTATGCCGTGGAGCCGGGCAGCTCGACCTGCGGGATCGGGCGGTAGGGACTGAGCCCCAGCTCACCGTGGTTGCGATCGACCACGCCGGGCTTGGTCCCCTTCGGCGCGAGCCGGAGCAGGGGGATTGTGCGGTGTGGGTCGACCAGCTCACCCGTCACGACGAGGACGAGCGGGGTGTGACCGGGCCGGGGCTCGCGCAGGCCGGGGAGGGTCGCCGTCACCGCGCGCAGTGGCTCCACAAGCTCGAGAAAGGCCGACTCGTCGAGGCCCGCGAGCCCCGGGTAGCCCAGTGAGAGCAGGGTCTGGACCTGGGCGTCGAGGTCGTCTGTCGCGGATGTGGCGCCGGCTGTGACGGTGATGGGAACCTCCGTGGTGGGTCAGGTGACGTGCACGACTTCGCGGGTCTCTCGCGCCCGGAGCCACGGGATGAGGGCCAGCAGCGTGATCACGCCGGTCACCCCGAAGGCCAGGGTGTAGCTGCCGTTGTCGATGAGCAGCCCGGCGATGATCGGCCCGACGATGGCGCCGCTGTCCTGGGACATCTGGAACGTGGCGAGAGCGCGCCCGCCGTTGCGGTCACGCCCGACGACGTCGGCGAGTGACGCCTGTTGCGCAGGGTTCAGGGTGCCGGCGCCGAGGCCCGCGATCACCGACACGACGATGAGGGTCGGCATGTCGTTCGCGAAGCCCGTGACCGCCGTGGCCAACCCGCTGACGAGGAGGCCGCCGAGGATGAAGGGTCGACGACCGAAGCGGTCGGCGAGTCGCCCTGCCGCGGTGAGCCCGACGGCGTTGCCGGCCGCGAAGACGGCGATGACCATGCCGGCGACCCACGGCTCCTTGCCGATGACCACGGCGGCGAAGAGCGGGAGGATCGCGTTGCGCACCCCGAAGTTCCCCCATCCGTTGGCGAACCCCGAGAAGATCGACGCCCGGTAGGCGCTGTCGCGCCAGCCGTCCCGAGCCGTCATCACCGGCAGGATCGGCGCGCCCTCGGCCGGGCGCAGCGACGCCCCCGAGAGGAAGGACGCGACGATCGCCGCCGCGATCAGGAGCGTCACGGCATACACGATGAACGGCACCCGCAGACCGAGGTTGCCGAGCAGGCCACCGACCACCGGCCCGCCGATGCCGCCGAGCAGGAAGGCCGAGGCGTAGGCGGAGGAGACTCGCGCCCGGATCGAGGGCGGCGCGAGGCGCACGATGAGCGCGACGGCCGAGACCGTGAACATCGTGGAACCGATGCCGCCGAGGCCACGGAAGACGAGCAGCTGCCAATAGGTTTGGGCGAATGCCGTTGCGCCAGTTGAGATCGCAACGATCACGAGCCCCGTGAGGTAGACCGGGCGCTCACCCAGGCGCGCGACGAGGCGGCCGCCGCTGGGGGCGAAGACGAGGCGGAAGAACGCGAAGGCGCTGACCACCACTGAGCTCGCCGTGGCGCCGACGCCGAAGCTCTGGGCGAACTGCGGCAGCACCGGCGTGATGAGGCCGAACCCCAGCGCGATGACGAACGCCGCGGCGATCAGCACCCAGATCTCGCGGGGGATGCGGATCCGCGGCGCGGGACCCGTGACGGGAGAGGCAGACACGATCGACCAGTATGCCGTCTGCGACCGGCTCCCCCGGACGCCACCACCCGCCGTCCAACCTCCCCCGACCTATTGCGCCCCACCCACGCCCCGGGCCCCCGCCCAGGTCCTCTCACGTGGCTGGGGCGCAATAGGTCGGGGCTCAGCGCTGGGGGACGTAGGGCTGCGAGGTGCGGGGAGAGCCAGCCCCCTCCCGCCAGGACCGGCCCCGGGTGAACCACCAGATCGCGCCTCCGGCGGCGAGGAGCACGAGCACCCGCCCGCCCCACTCCCAGGCTCGTTCCTGCCAGAGTGCGCGGTCGTTGACCACTGCCGTGCCGCGCAGCTCGTCCCCCGCGAACGTCACGCACGCGCTGCCATAGCGGGAGGACACCGACACGAGGTCCTCTCCGAAATCGCCCGGAGCCCAGCGCACGAAACCGTCGGTCTTCACCGGCCGCTCCCCCATCCACGCGGGTCTGCACCCCCAACCCGCCCAGTCGCCCGAGGTGGCACCGTCGGTGTCGGTGTGGAGCTTCCCATCCGCGTCCGGCAGGCCCAGAAGTGCACCCGTCCCGGCGTCAACGAGCATGGAGGCCGTGCGGTCGAGCCTCCCCGACTCCGTGCTGGCGAGGGGGGTCGTCACGAAGAGCCGCGAGCGGTCGGGAGACAGCCCGATCCGCACCGGCCGACCGGTGAGGTCGTTCTGCCACTCGAGGTCGGGGGTCGACACCTCCCAGGCGCGGTCTCCCAGACGCCACGTCCGGCCCTCCAGGCGCGAGGTTCCCGGACCCGTCGGAACGAATGCCAGGATGCTCTGGTCGTCGAGCCATCCTGCCACCGCGGCATCAGACTCTCCCGCGACGAAGGGGACGTCGATCACTGTGCCGTCCGTGCCCAGGACCACCCCCAACGATGTCGGGGTGCCCTGGTTGACTGACGCGACGAAGGCACGAGAGGAATCCGGGGACCACCACGCCGCCTCCTCGACGGGCAAGCGCTGGGCGCGCAGCTGATCGGCGAGGTCGGAGGAAGGCAGTCGATTGCCGGACACGAGGTCCATCAGCGCCATGTCCATGGCGAGCCATCGCCCGTCCGGCGACAGTGAGGGCGGCGAGGTGCGAAGGCCGTCGGGCGGGAGGGCGAGTCGCGTGACTCCACCGCTCGGCGAAACGGCAAACAGCGTGCGGGCGTCACCGCGCTCGTCGACGACTGCGGCAGTTACGCCCGGTCGCGAGGACTCTACGATGAACGGTGGCTTGGAGATCCTCGCCGGATAGGTCGTGAGGTGGGTGCTGCCCTCGACACCGACCGCCGGGACGCTGGCCTGAGGTGATCCACTGGGCCAGACGAGCACCCCGAGGAGTGCGATCACACAGGCTGCCGCGAGCGAAGAGCCGAGCAGGCGTGAGGTCCGACGTCGCCGCCCCGTGGTCCACAGGTCACCGCCGACTGGTGGGCTCGCCCCTTGTTCTACGTCGTCCGCGATCTCGTGCAGGGCGAAGCCGAGGTGGTCGGTGCTCATCGTGGGGCCTCCTTACGGCCGAAGGTTTCTGCCAGCTCGGGCGCCAGGACGCGCAGTCGCTCGAGCGCGTGCCGGGTCTGGGACTTCACGGTGCTCACCGAGCAGCCGAGCACGCGCGCGGCATCCACCTCGGTTCGGTCCTCGTAGAAGCGGGCGACGAGCACGGCCCGCTGGCGTGGGGTGAGTCGTCTCAGTGCGTCGGCGAGCGTGAGGTGGGTGTCCACGGCATCCGGCGCGTCGCCACGATGTGCGACCTCGTCGTGCAGGGTGTGGTCGACGGGGTCGGGCTGATGGCGGCGCCACCGCCAGGCGTCGACCGAGCGGGTGTAGAGGATGCGGCGCACGTAGGCGTCGGCGGTGGCGGGGTCGACGCGCCCCCAGTGCTGCGCCGCCCGGATGAGGGTCTCCTACACGAGGTCCTCCGCGACGTGCCGGTCCCCGGTGAGCAGCATGGCGGTGCGCAGCAGCGGCACCCACCGCTCGCGCACGTAGGTCTCGAACAGCTCGCGGTCCGCCATGCCACCTCCCCTCTCGTGGGCCCTGTCTACCCGTTCTCGGAGGAGTACGGAGAATGACCCGCCCACGGGTGGACCCACCCCCGACATATTGCGTTCCAGCCACGCCCGGGCGCGTCCGGGAGGGCTCCCCACGTGGCTGGAGGGCAATGAGTCGGGGGTCAGTTGGGGATGAAGGAGAGCATCGGGAGGAATCTCTCGCCATTGCGACGGCTGCGCCTCAGGGCAGCAACCATCCAGATCGCCACCACCACCGCGAGCACCCCACCCACCGGCAGCACGATGCCGTAGGCCCGCTCGCGCACGGGCGCCCCGGTGCGCGGATCGGGACGACGGAACCCCTCCCGACTTCTTGCGCTCCAGTCACCCTTTCCCGGCCCGGGGGGCGCCTCCGGCGTGGCTGTGGGGCAATCAGTCGGGTGTTGGGGCGGGGTGTTGGGGCGGGTGATTTTGCTGAGGTGAGCGGGGGTCACATGTCGAGGATCGGGCGGATCTCGATGTCGTATGCCGGGAGGCCCCTGCACAGGTCCTCGACCGTCGCGCTGTCGGGCGCCTCCACGACGTAGTAGCCGCCGATCTGTTCGGCTGCCTCGGCGAACGGGCCGTCCGTGACGGTCGCCTGGCCGCCGCGGGTGCGCATCGTACGAGCCGCGTCGGCACCGGCGAGCGCCTCCCCGGAGAGCATCTCCACCCCGGGTCGCTGGGCGCAGGCCGTCGCAAATGCCTCGTGTCTGGCCATCCCCTCCTGCTGCTCCTCGGGGCTCAGCTCATCCCACGACGGCATCTCGCCATACCCAGCGAGCAGGACGAAGAACTTCATGGTCGTCTCCTTCTCTCAGCGCCGGCGAGCTTCGCCGACACCACCATGACGCACGAGCGGCTCGGGAATCGACACCTCCCGCGCAGGAATCTGCAGCGACCCCCCGGAAGGTCAGCGCACCAGGATCGCCACGGCGAGGGGCACGGTGGCGAGTGCGACGAGGAGGGAGTCGCCCCAGCGCCACGGGGCCGGTTTCCACCAGCTCCGCGCCTGAGCGGTGGCGAACCCTCGGGCGTCCATCGCGACGGCGAGCTCGGCGGCAGCCCTCAGGGTGCGCACGAGGAGCCCCATCGTCAGGGCGCCCAGGTGGGCCAGTACGGTGCGGGGCCGGCGCCACGAGACCCCGATGCCGCGCACCCGCCTGGCCCTGGACATCTCGGACCAGATGGCGCCGAAGGACTGCACCCGTTGCAGGGCGGCGGCGGTCGCGACGACCGGACGGTCCGGCATACCAAGTCGTTGGGCCAGGTGGTCGCCGAGCTGGTCGGGGTCGATGAGCGGGATGAGCACGGCCGAGGGCAGCACGATCACGAGCACCCGCAGCGCCACGGTGAGGGCTGCGTCGACATCGTGGCCGGCGAGGAACCAGGTCGACCAGCCCACCGAGAGGGCAGCGACCAGCCCAGGGATCATCCGCAGCGCCACCCGGCGAGCGCGCCCGGCCGGGCGGGGCCCGCCACCTGGTGCGGTCAGGCCGAGGACCGCCAGGAGGATCTGCACTGCGAGCACGACCACGCTGGTGGCCCAGTGTGGCGACAGCACACCGGCCGGCACCGCGAGCAGGGCCCCCGCCATGAGCGCGAGCGGTCCGCACCGGGCGAGCAGCGGCGTACGGACGCCCTGCGGGGCTACCGTCCGCGCCGGGGCTGTGAGCCGGAACGTCGTCGTGGCGCGGTCGATGACGTGGGTGTCGTGGGTGGCCGCGACCACCGACCCCCCACCGCTGCGGTATGCCGCGACGAGACCGACCAGGGCCGCCCACGTCCGCCGGTCCTGGCCGACCGTGGGCTCGTCGGCGAGGAGGACGGGCGGCCCGTGCAGGAGCGCGGCAGCCACTGCCAATCGGCGCTGCTCACCGCCGGAGAGCTCGCGCGGGTCGGCGGACTCCAGGTGGGCCAGGCCCAGGGCTGCGAGGAGGGCCCGGGCCCGGTCGGCCGTGCCGGCATCCTCCTGCCCCAAGGCGCGGGTGGTGGCGAGCACCTCGTCGAGCACGGCCCCTGCGACGATGGTCGAGCTCGACCACTGGGGCACCCAGGCGAGAGCGCGGGCGAGGTCCGGCGCCGACAGCTCCCCCGGATGTGAAGAATCGACCAATAGGTCACTTCTTTTCGGGGAGGGGTGCAAAGAATCGACCAATAGGTCACTTCTTCGCGCGGGGGTGCGGTCCGGCGCCGGGACGGTGACCGCTCCCTCGTCCGTCGGGGTGAGGAAACCAGCGAGGGCGTGCAGCACCGTCGACTTCCCCGAGCCGCTCGGACCGACCAGCACGGTGAGGCTCCCCGCCGTGGCCTCGAGCCGCTGGCCCACCACCGCGGCGCGGACCGTGCGGGCGCTCCCGTCGAGCAGACGCGCCGTGCGCTCCACCACGAGGGGCTCGGCCACCAGCGCGACACCCCCCACGGCCTGCCACGGAGCCACCAGGCGCGGGTCGACAGCCACCGGCTCCGGGGGCGGCTCGCCCGGCACCCAGATGCCCATGTCGAGCAGCAGGCCCCGCTGGAGGTCGAGCACCTCGCACACCGGCCCGTCGGCAACAACCCGGCCCTCGTCATCGAGCACCACCAGCCGCTCGACGACGTCGACCCACGGCCCGAGGACGTGCTCGACGACGACCAGCGTTGGCGGCGGGTAGCCGGGCGCCCCTGTCGTAGAACCGCGGCCGCCCCCCCATCCCCCACTGCTCGCGAGCGCCGCCACGGCGTCCCGCACCTCACGCGCCGATGCGGGGTCGAGCATCGCGGTCGGCTCGTCGAGGAGCACCACCGACGGGTCCAGCGCGAGCGTGCCCGCCAGGGCGAGTCGCTGTGTCTGCCCACCCGAGAGCGCTGACGTCGGGGTGTCGAGCGGCAGGTCACCCAGCCCGACCGAAGCCAGTGCTGAGGCAACGACCGCTGGCATGGCAGCGCGCGGCATCGCGACGTTCTCCGGCCCGAAGGCGACGTCTCGCGCCACCGTGGCAGCCACCACCCCGGCCCCCGGCTCCTGGAGCACCAGGCCCACGGCACCCGGTCGGGCGCCGGGCGCCGCCCCGTCGACCAGCACCGTCCCGCTGACCTCACCGGCATCCGCGGTCTCCAGCAGCCCTGCGAAGGCCCGCAGCAGGGTGGACTTCCCCGAGCCCGAGGGCCCGACGAGCAGCACCCGCTCCCCCGGCTCGATCGCCAAGGTCACGTCACGCAGCACCGGCTCGCGACGCCCGAAGGGTCGCCAGGTGAG
>JBDSVV010000234.1:0-7610 GCA_039927035.1 Ornithinibacter sp.
GCAGCTCGCCCAGGACCTCCAGTCCGCGGTGGCGCGCGTCGATGACCGCCGTGAGGTGCTGGGCACCCCGACGCCGAGCCCCGCACCGGGTCGCGGTGACAACCCCGGGAGCTTCCCCAGCTCCACCGCGCCGGTGCTCGTCCTGGGCCTCACCCCGTCAGGGCAGGTCGCCGTGGACCACCGCGGCGAGACGCTCAACGCGGTGGTCACCGCGGACGGCCTCGACGACACGCTGAGCCCCGACCAGATCACCCGGATCAGCTCCTCCGCCCGGGTGGGCGACGAACCGGTGCGGGTGTCCATGGGCGACGACGTCGGCGGCTACCTCGTGAGCTCCCGGCCACTGGCGGGAGGTGGCGTCATCTACGTGGGGGTCTCGACCGACCCCGTCGACCAGCTGCTCGCCAAGCTTCTTGGCGTCGTCACAGCCGGCACCGCCATCGGCCTCGTGGTGGTGGCGGTGGGCGGGAGCGTGCTGATCCGGCGGAGCCTGGCGCCGCTCGACCGGGTCACGGCAACGGCTCGCCGGGTCTCACACCTCAAGCTCGCCTCGGGCGAGGTCGCCATCGCCGAGCGGGTGCCGGCGCGAGACGCGGACAAGCGAACCGAGGTCGGGCAGGTCGGTCTCGCACTCAACACGATGCTCGACAACGTCGAGTCGGCCCTCACCGCACGGCAGGAGAGCGAGATGCGGGTGCGTCAGTTCGTCGCGGACGCCTCCCACGAGCTGCGCACCCCCCTCGCCTCGATCCGCGGCTATGCCGAGCTCACCCGGAGAGAGCGCGATCCGGTGCCGCCCACGGTGACCCACGCCATCGGGCGGGTGGAGTCCGAGGCGCTGCGCATGCAGGAGCTCGTCGAGGACCTGCTGCTCCTCGCCCGTCTGGACTCCGGCCGGCCGCTGGAACAGTCTCCGGTGGACCTCACGCTGATGGCGATGAATGCCGTCAGCGACGCCCATGCCGCCGCGCCCGACCACGCGTGGGAGCTCGACCTCCCCGACGAGCCCATCGAGGTCACCGGTGACGGCGCCCGGCTGCACCAGGTGCTGGCCAACCTGCTCGCCAATGCCCGCACCCACACCCCGCCCGGAACCCGGGTCGTGACTCGCTTGCGGCCCGAGGGCGACCTGGTGCGCCTCTCGGTGAGCGATGACGGACCCGGAGTGCCGGCATCCCTCCAGCCCACCGTCTTCGAGCGGTTCACCCGCGGCGACGACTCCCGCAACCGGGCCAACGGGTCGACCGGCCTGGGGTTGAGCATCGTGGCGGCGGTCGGCCACGCACACGGCGGTCACGTCGAGGTGAGCAGCGGGCCCGGGCAGACGACGTTCTCCGTCCTCCTTCCTGCCACCTGATCCCCCTGACCGCGGGGGTCCTGCTGAACCCGTAACGTCTTCACCCGTGACCCCGTGACCGAACCCGTCCGTGCTGCTGACCCTTCCCGACTTCGTCTGTGGACATGTCGGTTCCGGCCGCGGGGCACGGCGTGTCGCAACGTCTCTACAGACGAAGTCAGGGAGGGGGGAGAGGGAGGATGTCAGGGAGGGGGGAGAGGAGATGTAGGCGAGGAGCTCGACGCTCGGGTTGGGGCTCCAGTCCCGCTCGGGCAGTCGCTGGAAGCCGAGCCGGGCGTAGAGGCGGTGAGCCGCGGCCATCCTCGTCGAGGAGCAGAGCACCATCGCCTCACACCCCTCCTCCCGGGCCCGGTCCACGGCCAACCGGGTGAGGGCCTCGCCGATCCCAGCCCTCCGTGCCATGGGATCGACTGCGAGACAGCGCATCTCTGCCTCGCGACCGCGCGCGACCTCGCACATCGCCGACCCCGGTGCCACGAAAGTCACCGCACCGAGGATGCTGCCCCTCTCGTCGGTTGCGACCCACACCTCGCCCTCCCGGTCACGAGACGCCACGTCGCCGAGAAAGCCGAGGTATGCCGCGTCGGGCGCGATCAGATCGTCCACAACGTAGGCCGACGTGGTGAGCGCACCGATCAGCGCGAAGTCCTCAGAGTGTGCGCGCCGAAGTTGAAGGTCCACCGGCACAGTCTCCCAGCGAATCCTCGCGTCAGCTCGTTGCCCGACGTTCCTGGCGCAAGCGCTGTGCAAGGATCCGCGAGCAGGACCGGTCGCCAGGATCGTGAGCCGCCGAGGCGGGACCGCCCATCCGCTTCGCGCTGAGCCTCGCGATGACCCGACGGTCTCACTCCTGGTCGAGCAGGGCGCCCGGGCTCAGAACTCCCCGACGACGAAGGAGCCGACGGAGTCATCAGAGAAAGCCGCACCTGTCCAGGCGTGGCCGTCGACCTCACCGCGGCAGACGATGACGACGACGTGGAGACCGATGCGGTGTCGGGGCCGTCGTGCTCGGTGACGTGACCACCGAGCGCGCGCACGCTGTCCTCGAGGACGTACCCGAGGCGGTCCCCCGAGAGGGGCGCACCGTCCGAGAGGCCGGGCACCTGCCCGGTCAGCACCTCGTAGGAGCCGTCATCGAGAGCTCCCCCTCCGGTTGCCGACACCACCAGCGCCACCACGTCGGGAACGACCCGGCATACCCAGCCGACGGCTGGGCGGCCTGAACCGGCCAGGCTGCGGGGGGACAGGGACGATAGGGGGGCGGGTCGGCCCCTGGGCCGGGGAGCGCGGTCCAGAGAGGGCTGGGCATGGCGGCGTCAGGAGGTCCCCCCGGGTGGCTCTTGGCAAGGAGTCTGGCACCGTGCCGGGCCGCCCCCACGCCGATCCCGTTGGGTGCTTTTGCTCGGCGGGTCGCTCGCCAGTTAACCTGTGCCTCGTTGGAGGCGTCGCCTAGCCCGGTTTATGGCGCCGCACTGCTAATGCGGTTTGGGGTTACCCCCCATCGAGGGTTCAAATCCCTCCGCCTCCGCCGACACCGAAACGCCCCGCGCAAGCGGGGCGTTTCCGGTGTGAGGGATGGTCGTGCGGGGTCAGGAGCAAATGTCCTGGTCGGCGCTGCGCTTCTCGATCACCGTGGTCGGCTCGGGGGTCGGTGCCGAGACGGTGGGCGTCGGCAGCGGCGAGGTGCCGATCCGGTTCGGGACCTCGCGCACGTCAGCGGCCCCGGCGCCGAGCGTCACCCGCACCACGTCGCCCAAGGCAGCGTTCTGGCGCATCGTGGCACCCTTGAACGCCGCGGCGACGGTGCGCGCAGCCTCCTTGTGGCCGGTGCCGTACTCGATGACCACACCTCGGGCCCGAGTGGGCGAGTTCGCGGTGGTCACCTTCTCGAAGCCCTGCGCCGTGAGGCCGTCAGCGGCCTGTGCCGCCAGCCCTGGCGTGCCCGTTGCATTGACCACCTCGACGCCGATCGCGGCCGGGCTCACGGTGAGTGGCGCCGTGCTCGTTGCTGGCGAGGGCCCGGCACCGACCACCGTGTCGTCACGCAGCGCGGACCACAACTCGTCCGCGCTGGAGGACCACTGCACCCGGTTGGGGTCCTGTGGGTAGGCCTCCACCGGCACCGTGACGAACTCGACGTTCTTGATGCCGATATCCTTCACGCTCGTGGCGAGGTCCTTCATGGTCCCGATGCCGAAGTCGGGGTCGGTGGTCAGGGACCGGGTCGCCGCGTCGAGGAAGCCGTAGAGCTTGTCGGGGCGCAGTAGCAGCGAGGTGCGGGTCGCCTCCTGCACCACCGAGGACAAGAAGGCCTGTTGGCGCTTGATCCGACCCAGGTCCGAGCCGTCACCGATCGTGTAGCGCGCCCGCACGTAGCCCAGCGCCTGCTTGCCGTCCAGGACGTGTCGCCCGGGGCTCAGGGTGATCTTGGCCTTCGGGTCGTCGATGCCCTTGGTGGTGCACACCGCCACGCCACCGAGGGCGTCCACCATGTCGCGGAAGCCGTTGAAGTCCACGACGGCGAAGTGGTCGATGTACAAGCCGGTGTTGCCCTCGACGGTGTTGATCAGGCAGCCGGGGCCGCCGATGCTGAACATTGCGTTCCACTGCTGGATCGTCCACTGGTCCTTGGGGACGGTGGTCGAGCACCGCGGCGGCGCCTTGACCATAGAGTCGCGCGGCACCGACACCATGGTCACGTGCTGACGATCCGCGGAGACGTGGGCGATCAGGGTGGTGTCCGAACGGGCACCCGAGGTGAGCGAGGCGCCGGGTACACCCTCGCCGTCGCGGGAGTCCGAACCGATCAGCAGGATGTTGAGCGGTCCGACGGAGACCTTCTCGGGTCGGTTGCCCAGCATCGCGCTGACGTCGAGCCGATGGATGTTGCCTTCCAGGCGCCACCAGGCGAAACCGGCCCCGCACACGATCGCGAGCGCCATCACCAGCAGCACGACGAGGACGCGGCGGCGGCGGGGATGACGCGTTGGGTGACTGTCGTGAGGGTCGTGATCGCGCGGGGTGGAGTCGTGCGGCAAGGCGGCTCCTTCGGTCCGGGCCCGGTCGCAGAAGGCGAGGGCGGGCTGCGATCCGCCGGAACGGGCAGCAGGTTCGATGCTAGGTGGGCCACCTGAGAGAACGCTGGACAGGCCAGTCGTAGTTGGATGGGGGTCATGAGGACCCGTGTCGCGATCGTCGTCGTTGCTGTCGTGGTCCTGGCGCTGGGCGCCGGGGGCTGGTGGTGGCAGCACCAGCGAGAGGCCGAACGCGACACGGCCGCACAGACGGCGCTCACGGCATACCTGGCCGGGTGGACTGCCAAGGACATGGGTGCGGTCCCGTTCCAGGACCCGGCGTCACCCGACAGCTTCACCTCCACGGTCAAGGGCCTGGGCGAGTCGCCGGTGGCCGTGACGGCTCCAACCCTGACCCGTGACGGCGACACCGCCCGCAGCGAGGTCACGGTGACCTGGACCCTGCCAGGGGACGTGCCGTGGGCGTATGCCGTGCCGGTGCGGCTCACGCAGGTCGGGGACCGGTGGCTCGTCGCCGCACCCGAGGCGGGCTCGCCCTGGCAGCGCGACCTCGGCGCCGGGGAGAGGATGTCACTGAAGAGGACCACCGGGCAGCGGGGCGACATCCTGGACCGCGCCGGCGACGCGCTCATGCCGGCGAGCGCGGTGCACGTCATCTCGCTCGACCCGGTCCGGGCCACGGCGAAGTCCGCGGCCGCCCTGGAGAAGGTGGTGGAGTCCAAGCCTCGGTCCCTCGTCGACGCTCTCGCGAAGTCCAACGCATCGGGATCGAAGGCCCCGATCCCCGTGATCACCTACCGCGCCTCGGACTACGCGCCACGCCGTGCCGCCCTCGGGGACATCTCCGGTGTGGTGGACCGCGAGAGCAAGCTGCAGCTGGCTCGCACCCGGACGTTCGGGCAGCCACTGCTCGGGTCCGTCGGCGACGTCACGGCCGAGATGGTTCAGAAGAGCAAGGGCCGGTATGCCGCGGGCGACGCTGCGGGGCGCAGCGGGCTCCAGGGCCAGTACGACGAGCAGCTTGCCGGCACTCCCGGGATCACTGTCGTCTCCAGCGCCGATGCCGTGCTGTTCGAGCAGGCACCCAAGGATGGCACCGACGTCGAGACGACGGTGGACCCCTCTGTCCAGGAGGCAGCCGAGCAGGCACTGGCCGACGCGAAGCTCACGGTTCCCGGTGCTCTCGTGGCACTCGACGTGAAGACCGGGGAGGTGCTGGCGTCGGCCAACTCACCGACCACGGGGTTCGACCGGGCGATCACCGGGAAGTACCCACCGGGGTCCACCTTCAAGGTGGCGACGACCTACGCCTATCTCACCCGCGGGATCACCACGCCCACGTCGGTCGTGCCGTGCCCCACGTCGGTCACCATCGACGGGCGAGAGTTCCGCAACTACGCGGGTGAGTCGATCGCTGGCAAGCCGACCTTCTTCGACGACTTCACGCAATCGTGCAACACGGCATTCGTCGGTCTGTCACCGAAACTCGAGAGCACCGACCTTCGCACCGCTGCGAGCGCACTCGGGGTCGGCGTCGGCTGGGGCGACACCGTCGGGGTCGACGGTGCCTTTGCCGGAAGCGTGCCGGAGACCAAGGGTGGCACCGATGTCGCGGCGGCAGCGATCGGCCAGGGCCGGAACGAGGTGTCGCCGCTGTCGCTCGCGGTGATGGCGGGGAGCGTCGGCCGGGGCACCTTCCTCCCCCCCGTGCTGGTGCGCGACCCGCAGGGGGCAGCACCGAGACCGGTCGCGCTCGACGGTGGGGCGGTGGCCGACATCCGCTCGATGATGGCTTCGGTCGTCGCGAACGGCACGGGCACGGCCCTGCGCTCCACACCGGGCGGGCCGGTGCGCGGCAAGACGGGAACGGCCCAACACGGCAGCACACCGGGCGCCCTCCCCCGCGTGTGGTTCATCGGATATCAGGGCGAGGTGGCGTTCGCCGTGCTTGTCGAGGAGGGCAAGACCGGTGGCACCGTGGCGGCTCCCATCGCCAAGGACTTCCTCACCAACCTCGCGGCCCGCTGACTCCCTCCTCCCGGCATTCCCACGGCGCCCTTCCGGACTCGTGCTCTTCCCGGTTCTCCCCGACTTCGTCTGTCAGGACGTCGAGGACACGCCTTTTGGACGGCGTGTCGCAGCATCTGGACAGACGAGGTCGGGGAGGGGGGTGCGAGAAGACCCCCACCCGGATGCCGGGCAGGGGCCTTCTCGAGGACTCCTGCGTCAGGAGCCTTGGGACGTCTGGGTCAGATGGTGCGGACTGCGTCGGCCTGCGGACCCTTGGGGCCCTGGGTGACCTCGAACTCGACTCGCTGCGCCTCGTCGAGACTGCGGTAGCCCTCGGTCGCGATGGCGGAGTAGTGGACGAACACGTCCGGGCCTCCGCCATCCTGCTCGATGAACCCGAAGCCCTTCTCGGCGTTGAACCACTTCACGGTGCCCTGTGCCATATCTGGGGTGACTCTTTCTGTGTGGATCACTCGACCGGCACACGTCGCGCCGACCGTGGATGCGAACTCCGGACCCCTTGTGGTGCGAGGTGTTCGGACCTACGAGGACGTGCTGGCGCTGCAACCGGCACCGAACCTAGCACGGCCTCTCGCACCTCGTCGGGTGCACCGAAGCGCGTTCACGCAGTGGGACCGGGGGCCTTCACTGCGAGCACGTTGCAGGATGCATCGAGCAGCACGTGCTGCGCCGTGGAGCCGGTGATCAGTTTGCCCACGGGGCTGCGTCGTCGCAGGCCGATGACGAGCAGGCTGGCCCCGACCTCGTCGACGACGTCGAGCAGCTCCTCCGCGGCCGGCAGGCCACGCGTCGGCTGCCGGATCTCGTGCTCGACTCCCTTTTCGCTCAGCTGCAGGTCGATCGCGTCGAGGTCCTGCGCCGTGGCGAAGCTGGCGTCGCTGAAGTCACCGTTGGAACCGGTGTTGACGACGATCAGCCGCTCGCTCCTGAGCGAGGCTTCCTCGATCGCGGTGGTGAGGGCGGCCAGGCCCTCCGGCCGTGGGGTGTACCCGACGACGATGGTCATGATGGTTGCCTTCCCTCTCGCACGGCGCGAGTCGCTGGTGGTGACCCCCCGGTGGCGGGGGGTCGCGGGGTGGTGCCGAGCGCCCGAGCGGGCAGACGGCATCCGGTGGTGGAAGTCGCGTGGTGGACGGGGCGCCGCTCAGGACTCCAGCGTTGTCGCGCCCGTCATGATCGCGACGCCT
>JBDSVV010000235.1:0-5234 GCA_039927035.1 Ornithinibacter sp.
CGTCGGGAAGAACGGAAGGTCGAAGGAGGCGTTCGGGACCAGCAGAAGGAGGTCCTTGTGAATCGCAGTGATGACCAGGCTCTCTGTACGCATGGTGCACATCCCATCTCGGCACGCAGGTAGCGTGAGAGGGACGCTATGCAGGCAGGCGTTCTGGAACAGTTCGCACCCGCCTCGGTCAGCAGGAACGGTCTCCTGTACCTCGCCGAGCGGGCACTCCGAGCACATGTAATCGCGCCCAGCGGGCATTCCGTGCACACGCCGTACGACGTACGGCGTGCGCGCAGTGCCCGCTCAGCGACGTACGGCGTGCGCGTAGTGCCCGCTCAGCGACGTCACAGCACGATCACGCGCCCGGCGACGACGAGATGCACCTCGTCGCAGCCAGTGGCGAGCGTCTGGTTCACCGTGCCGAGCAGGTCTCGGAAGAGTCGTCCGGAACGGTGGGCAGGGACGACACCGAGCCCTACCTCGTTGGTCACCAGCACGGTAGGGCCGGTTGCCGACGACAAGGCAGCGACTGCGAGGTCCAACTTCGAGGCGACCAGCGCATGGACGTCGTCCGACGACTGCTCCCAGGCGTCGGACTCGTCGAGCACCGCGGTCAGCCAGGTGCCCAGGCAGTCCACCAGCACGGCACCGTCGAGGGCCAGTGCGGCTGAGAGGTCGCGGGACTCGAGCGTGGTCCACCCAGCGGGCCGCCGGGCGCGGTGCGCGCCGATCCGGGCACCCCAGGCGGGGTCGGTGTCCTCCTCGAGCGTGGGCCCCGGCGCCACGTAGGTCACCACCGGCTCGGCGGCCAACAGTCCTTCCGCGTGCCTCGACTTGCCCGACCGCACGCCCCCGGTCACCAGCACCTTCACGACCGACTCCTGACCCAGGCCAGGGCGGCGTCGACATCGGTCACCGTTCCTACGCCGACCGGGGCGGCCGGGCGCCGTACGACGATCACGGGGATGCCGAGGCGGGCGGCCGCGTCGAGCTTGGGGTGGGTGTGCTCCCCGCCCGAGTCCTTGGTGACCAGGACATCTGCAGCGTGCTCGCGGATCACTGCGAGCTCACTGTCGAGGAGGTAGGGGCCTCGGTCCAGCAGCAGCCGCCACGACCCGGGCACGGGAAGGTCAGGCTGGTCCACGACGCGGACCAGCGTCTCGAGGTCGGCGAGCGGTCCGACGAAGGCACCCAGTGGTTGACGCCCGACCGTCAGCATCGGCCGCGATCCCAGCTGCGCCGCTCTGGCCGCCGCTTCGTCGTGGTCGTCCACCCACTCCCACCCCTCGGCACCGGGATCACTGGACCACCCCGGTCGTTGCAGCCGCAGCAGGGGCGTTCGCGCCTGGTCACAGGCCTGCGCGGCGTTGCCTGAGATCTGTGCGGCGAAGGGGTGGGTGGCATCGACCACCGCGGCGTACTCCGCCTGCCCCAGGTGGGCGCGCAGGCCATCGACGCCACCGAAGCCCCCCAGTCGCACGGTCCCGACCGGCAACCGGGGCCGCGCCACCCGGCCGGCGAGAGAGCTGACCACTTCCACTCCGTCGGCGAGCAACCGCGCCGCGAGCGCTCTCGCCTCGGCTGTCCCGCCGAGCACCAGGACTCTCATCGGTCGGACCCCGGTGGCAGTACCGGCAGCTTGTTGGGGGCACCGGAGAGGGCCAGGTCGAGGAGCGCCTCGACGTCGAGGTGCTCCTCGACCAGTTCGCCGAGCAGGTCGAGCCGGCGCTCGCGGAGGTCGGCGAAGCAGACCCCGGACGGTGCACGTTGCTTTTCGCGCAGCCGCGCGACCTCACCCAGCAGCGCGCCGCGGAAGGCATCCCCCTCCAGGCTGCCGTGCCACATCGTGCCGAACACAACGCCGTCTCGGCCCCCGCCGAGGAACTCCTCGGCCTGGCCGAGGGTGATCCGCCCATGATGGATCTCATAGCCCGTGGTCGGCTCCCCCAACGCCGAGCCCGCTGAGAGCCGGAGCACCTTGGCGGGTGTGAAGTCGGTGCGGACATCGAGCAGGCCGAGCCCCTTGGCGACGGCCCCGGCAGAGCCCTCGACCCCCCCGGGATCGTTCACGACGTGCCCCAGCATCTGGAACCCGCCGCAGATGCCGAGCAGTGGCCGCCCCGCACGGACGTGGGCAACGACAGCCCTGTCGAGACCCCGCTCCCTGAGCCAGGCGAGGTCCGAGATGGTGGCGCGGGTGCCCGGTAGCACCACGAGGTCAGCGTCGGAGAGTGCGCGCGGGTCGGAGGCGAAGACCACGTCGAGGTCGGACTCGAGGCCCAGCGCGTCGACGTCGGTGAAGTTGCTGATCCGCGGCAGCCGCACCACCACCACCTTCAGAGCCGGGCCGTCCGCGGCGGCCCGGCGAGCGTCGAGGTCGAGCGCGTCCTCGGAGTCGAGCCACAGGTCGCTGTGCCAGGGGAGGACGCCGTAGACCCGACGCCCGGTGAGCCGCTCCAGCTCCTCGAGCCCCGGGATCAGGAGTGAGGCGTCCCCGCGAAACTTGTTGATCACGAATCCCGCAACCAGTCGCTGGTCCTCGGGCTGCAGCAGCGCGACCGTGCCGAACATGGCCGCGAACACCCCTCCCCGGTCGATGTCGCCGACGACGAGGGTCGGGATCCTGCCGTGTTGGGCGAGTCCCATGTTCACGTAGTCGCTCGCCCGGAGGTTGATCTCCGCGGGACTCCCCGCCCCCTCGGCCACCACCACGTCGTAGCGCGAGGCCAGGTCGTCGTAGGCGTCGTACGCCGCCCGCTCCAGGTGTCGTCGCCCGTCGACGAAGTCGCGCGAGGACACCTCGCCCGCTGGCTGCCCCATCACGACGACGTGGCTGCGCTGGTCGCCACCGGGCTTGAGCAGCACCGGGTTCATCGCAGCCTCGGGCTCGGCCCGCGCAGCGAGCGCCTGCACCCACTGCGCCCTCCCGATCTCCGCGCCGTCCCGGGTGACCATGGAGTTGTTCGACATGTTCTGCGCCTTGTACGGCGCGACATTCACACCGCGACGCGACAACGCGCGACACAATCCGGTCGTCACCACGCTCTTCCCGGCATCGGAGGTCGTGCCTGCGACCAGCAGCGCGCTCACCCGCGCCCTCGGCCCCGTGAGTTCTCGGCGAAGCGGTGCGGCTCCAGCTCGCGCGGGAGCGCACCGCCGTCCTGCACCCACAACACGAGGCGCTCGGTCGTCGAAGGGTGCAGCACTCCACCCAACCAGGTGTCGTGGGGTCGGCGTCCGGTGCTGAAGTCGCGCACCAGCACGACGTTGCTGCGGTCGCAGTTGTCGAGGCAGTCCACGACGCGCACGCGGACGCGGTCGGCGCCGCCGCACTCGAGCAGCGCGTCACGTTGGGCGTCGTGGTCGGTTCGCGGGTGCTTCTCGGTGGTCCCGCAGCAGCAGCCACGGCACAGCAGGACGTCTCGGTCGGGCAGGCTCACCGTTCGACGTGCCCGCCGTCGCGGGTACGCCGGAGGAGGTAGACGTCCATCACCCAGCCGGCATCCGCCTTCGCGCGCTCGCGGGCCGTCTCGATCAAGGGCAGCACCTCGCCGACCCGGCCCGCCACCAGCTTCTCCGTCGGCGTCCCGAGGTTGGCTCCCCACCAGATCTGCCAGTCGGTCAACCCGACCAGGTCCACGGTGCGGTTGAGCATCACCACCACGTTGTCCTGGCCGGCTTCGATCGCCTCTCGCAGCCGGCGTCCCGTCGTGACGTGCAGTGGTCCTCCGACCTCGTGGAGCACGATCCGGTGCCGTGCCGCGAGCAGCTGCACGCTGGAGATCCCCGGCACGACACTCAGCTCGGCCTCGAGCCGACCACGCGCGAGCACGCGCTCGAGGACGCGGATGGTCGAGTCGTAGAACGCAGGGTCACCCCACACCAGGAAACCGGCATCACCGTCATGGGTCAGCAGTGCCTCCTCGAACGCCGTCGCCCGGGCCTCGTGCCATTGCGCAACGGCCGCCTCGTAGTCCTCAACCGAGGCCGTCCGGTCGTTTCGTCGCTCCCGCTCGGGGTCCACCACCCGCACCAGCACCGGCGGGCCGTCAAGGTGCCGGTCGAGCAGCCGCTCGCGGGCGTGCACCAGCGGGTCGGGCGTCGCGCCCTGCGACGACTTGTCGGCCACCACGAAGAAGGAGACCTCTCGCATGGCCCGCACCGCCTCGAACGTGACCTGGTCGGGGTCGCCGGGGCCGACGCCGATCAGCCGGATCTGGCGGGTCAACGATCCTGCGGCATCAGCCACCGGCCCGGTCCTCCAGGTCCCCCTCAAGGTCGAGATAGACGCTCCTCATCTGCGCAAGCAGATCCGCGTCCGGCTCGGCCCACAAGCCCCGGTCGACTGCCTCGTGGAGCTTCTCGACGATCCCGCGCAGCGCCCATGGGTTCGACTGCCGCATGAAGGCCTGGTTGGTCTGGTCGAGGACGTACTCCTGCGCCAGGGCGGCGTACATCCAGTCGTGCACCACGCCTGTGGTCGCATCGAAGCCGAAGAGGTAGTCCACGGTCGCGGCGAGCTCGAAAGCTCCCTTGTAGCCGTGCCGCTGCATCGCACTGATCCAGCGAGGGTTCACCACCCGAGCGCGGAAGACCCGGTTGGTCTCCTCCTGCAGGGTGCGGGTGCGTACGGCGTCAGGCGTGGTCGAGTCGCCGACGTAGGCCTTGGGGTCGGAGCCGGTCAGCGCGCGCACCGTGGCCACCATGCCGCCGTGGTACTGGAAGTAGTCGTCGGAATCGGCGATGTCATGCTCGCGGGTGTCGATGTTCTTCGCCGCGACCTTGATCCTCCGGTAGTTCACCCGCATGTCGTCGGCCGCTGGCGCGCCGTCCAGTCCCCGCCCGTAGGCGAAGCCGCCCCAGGCCGTGTAGACCTCGGCGAGGTCGTGGTCGTCACGCCACGAGCCGGACTCGACGACCTGCAGGATGCCCGCACCGTAGGAACCGGGTTTGGAACCGAAGATCCTCGTGGTGGCCCGGCGCTCGTCGCCGTGCTCGGCCAGGTCGGCCGACGCGTGGGCGCGCACGTAGTTCTGGTCGTCGGGCTCCTCCAGCCCGGCCACCAGACGTACGGCGTCATCGAGCATCGCCACGACGTGCGGGAAGGCGTCCCGGAAGAACCCGGAGATCCGCACAGTCACGTCGATCCGCGGCCGACCCAGCTCCTCCAGTGGCACCACGAGCAGGTCGCTGACACGGCGCGAAGCCTCGTCCCACTCCGGGCGCACCCCGAGCAGCGCGAG
>JBDSVV010000236.1:0-5724 GCA_039927035.1 Ornithinibacter sp.
CCGTCCGTTGGTCGTCGCCCATCGCGGGGCGAGCTTCGAGGAGCCCGAGCACACCCTCGCGGCCTACCGAAGAGCCTTCGACAACGGCGCCGACGGTGTGGAGTGCGATGTGCGGCTCACGGCCGACTTCCACCTCGTGTGCGTCCACGACCGCCGGGTCAACCGCACCTCCAACGGGGCGGGCGTCGTCTCCGCCCTGGAGCTCGCCACGCTCGAGGAGCTGGACTGGGCGTCGTGGAAGGCGCGGGGTCACCAGGGGGAGACCCCCGAGGCCGACCCCGAACGCGGCCGCCTGCTCACCTTGCGCAGGCTGCTTGACACCCTGGTGGAGCAGAAGCAGGAGATCGTCACCCTCATCGAGACCAAGCACCCGACCCGGCACGGAGCCGAGGTCGAGCGCACGCTCGTGCAGACGCTGCGCTTCTTCGCGCTCGACACCGGCGACGAGCCGTTCCGGCCCCACGTACGGGTGATGTCGTTCTCGCGCAGGGCCCTGGTGCGCGTGCACCGGCTCGCGCCCAAGGTGCCGCTCGTGCACCTCGTCGAACCCGCCGTCCCCTCCATCGCCCTTGACGGCACCTTGCCACCGGGGGTGACCCGAGTGGGGCTGCACACCCGCATGCTCCACCGTCCGAAGGTCATCCGCGCCTACCACCGGATGGGGCACGAGGTGTGCGTCTTCACCGTCGACGAGCCCGATGACGTCGACCGGTGCGTGGACCTCGGGGTCGACATGATCATCACGAACCGGCCGCGCGCAGTGATCGATCAACTGGCCCGATCGGGCTAGGTTGGCCCGGTGACATCGCCCGACGCATCCATCGACAGCCCCGACCGCCGAGCCGCCGCAGCCTCCCACCTGGTGATCACCGAAAGCTCTGGTCCCGGGAGCGACAGCATCGTCTGCACGATGCGGGTCGAATCCGACGCGGCCTCGGTGGCCCGGGTGCGACACCACATCGTGGCCGACCTGCAGGAGCGAGAGCTGTCCGAGAAGATCGTCGACGAGGCTGAGATCGTGGCCTCGGAGCTGTTGACGAATGCCGTGCGGCACGCCCGCCCGCTCTCGGACGGCACGATCCGGGTGCGCTGGAAGATCCGTGGCGACGTCGTCGAGGTCGAGGTGACCGACGGCGGGGGCTCGACGATGCCGCACCCCGCGCCGCGCACGGTGTGGCTCTCCTCGGGTCGCGGCCTGCGCATCGTGCGGTCCATCGCGCACGAGTGGGGCGTCACGGAGGACCGCACCGGCAACGTCGTGTGGGCCACCCTCGGCGGGCCGAGCCGCCGCCGCGCCACCTGAACCTCGGCCCCCACCTGCGGCACTAGGGTGGCGCGCATGGGCAAGGCATCACGACGTCAGCGCGGCTCCGACCCCGGGGCGGATCGCCGCTCCCGGCCGGCCGCGGCACCCTTCGAGCGGCGGCCGTTCCAAGGGCTCGCGGGTGAGACCGACTGGGTCGCGGTGCGCGAGATCCTCCCGGCAGCAACGGCGAGCGTGAGGGTGGCAGACGCCTTCGTGCCCGAGGGCGCGCCCCACGAGGTGGTCGTCGCGACCGTGCTCCCGATGGCCTGGCCGGGTCTGCACCGGGCCGACGGGTCGGTGCTGATCGGCACCCAGTCGGGCAACTCCAGCGGCGACGCCTCCCGCGACCTCGCGGCGCAGGTGCTCGCCGCGCTCGCCGCCGAGCAGGGTCAGCCCGTGACGAGCACCGAACCCGTCACCGCCGACAGCCCTCGCCTGCAGGACATCCTGAGCAAGGACTCGACCTTCGAGGTCACCGTCCACGAGGGCTTCGACTTCTGGGTCGGCGAGCAGGAGCTCGAAGGTGAAGCGGCGCTCTCGCTCGAGCGTGCCAATGAGAGCGTCGTGCCCACCAGTGCCATGTCTGCCCTGCCGTCGGCCTACTGGGTGCGCATCGGCGACCGGGCCCACATCCGCCTGGTGCTCCCCGACGACGAGGACGCCGCCACCGACGCCCTCTCGCGGCTGCACGCGTCGGGCGAGGACGCTCTCGGCCCCGACACCAGACTGCTGGGGGCGTTCCGAGCATGTGGCCTGCTCGTGCCGGTCTGGGACCTCGACCCCGAGACCGAGGCCGCGGACCACGAGGGCGCCCTCACCGCCTGGGGTGGTCGGTATGCCGCTGCGCTGGTGGTCGAGGCCTCCCTCACCCCCGACGAGCGACGGGCTCGGTCGGGACTCCTGAGCCGCCAGGTCACCCTGCGCTGATGACCACCTCCCACCGAGGCGTGTGCTCAGGTGGCTGCTGTGGCGGCCGACCGAGCACACGCCTCTGGAGGGCGTGATGAGTGCCATGGCCACGCGGGTCGCTGTGGTGATCCCGTGCAGGGACGAGGCCGAGCGCATCGCCGACACCGTTGCCGCGGTGCTCTCGCTGCCACAGGTGGGGCGCGTCGTGGTGGTCGACGACGGGAGCGGTGACGACACGGCCGTCGTGGCGCGGGCCGCGGGGGCCCAGGTCGTGCGCCACGAGCGCAACCGTGGCAAGGCCGCGGCGCTGGAGACCGGGGTACGCGCCGTGCGAGACCTCGAACGCGCGGATGCCGCGAGCGACCCCGATGCCGCCTGGCCGGCGGCGCTGCTCTTCGTCGACGGCGACCTGCGCGAGACCGCCACGAATCTGGGTGTGCTCACCCACGCAGTGCTCGACGGCTCTGCCGCGATGACCATCGCGACCCTCCCCTCGCAGCTGAAGAGCGGCGGCGGAAGGGGGTTCGTGGTGCGGCTCGCCCGGGACGGCATCGCGTCCCTCACCCGGTTCGCTCCGGTCCAACCCCTCTCCGGTATGCGGTGCCTGAGCCCCGCCGCGTTCGACGCCGCCAGCCCTCTCGCGCGCGGCTGGGGGGTCGAGACAGCCCTCACCGTCGACGTGCTGCGGGCCGGCCTCCCGGTGCTCGAGGTGCCCTGCGAGCTGCAGCACCGCGTGAGCGGCTCGGACTGGAGCGGGCAGCTGCACCGGGCGGGGCAGTATCGCGACGTGTGGCTCGCGCTCGTCGCGCGCGGCTGGCGACCGTGGCATCGCGGCTGACCCAGCCGGAGGGCGGCTCGAGCCCCGAGCCCGGGCGCGGCCGGGCACTGGGTGGCGCGTTGCCCGGCCTGCGCCTCGCCCTCCTCCCCGTCTCCACCGCACTCCTGCTGCTCGTCGGCGTCTCTGCCCCGAATGCCGCCCAGCCCGACCTGTCCCCCCGTGGCTGGGCACCCGGGACCCTCGTGCCCCTCACCCTCGGGCCGGGGGCGGTCACGGCTGCGCTGTGGACGGCATACGGCCTCGCAGGCCTTGCCGTCTTCCTCGGGTTCCGCACTCGCCCAAACGCGCTGAGGTCGTGGCGGGTGCCCGGGGCGCTGGCGGCCGCGGCGCTGCTCACGGCCCCGTTCGGCTCCGCCGACCACGTGAACTACCTCGCCTACGGTCGGATCCTGGTCGGCGGCGGCAACCCGTGGACGGACTCCCCGGTGGACTGGGCAGGCGGGCTCGACCCGGTCACGAGCCGCGTGGAGGCGCCGTGGACCACCGAGCCGAGCGTCTACGGCCCCTTCGGCACGCTGCTGCACGGCCTCAGCTCGTGGCTCGGCGGCGACACGCTGCGCCAGGGCGTCTGGGTCTGGCAGGTGCTCGTCGTGATCGCCTGGCTCGCGGTGCGCTGGCTGCTGCGGCTCATCCTCGAGCAGGGTCTGCACGGGCGGGTCGACGTGTTCTGGACCCTGAACCCCCTCGTGTTCGGCGTCGGCGTGCTGGGCGCGCACATCGACGTGGTGGCGGCGGCACTCGCCGTCGCGGCGATCGCGATCGCCACGAGGGGAGGGGTCAGCTCTGCCGTCGGGACCGGTGCCCTGGTGGGTCTGGCAGGATCCACCAAGTTCACCCATGCAGTCGTGGCCGTGGGCATCGTCGTCGCCTGGTGGGTGGTGGGTCACCGGCGGGCGGCGCTGGCAGCCCGGCTCGGGAGCCTCGTCACGGCATCCGTCGTGGTGGCTGGCGGGCTGCAGGTCTGGGCGGGGCCGCACGTCTACGACCAGATCGGGCGCTCCAGCCGGGCCGTGTCCCTCGCGACGCCCTGGCGGCGGTTCCTCGAGGCCGCCGGGCCGAGCATCGGGTTCGGCACCGCGAGGCTGGCCATCAGTGTCGGGGCCGCCCTTCTCGCCATGGGGCTGGCGGCGAGCCTGCTGCTGCTCAGCCGCCCGGCCTCCCCGCATGGACGTGACACTGTGGTCGATCGATCACAGGAGCAGGGGCAGGGACGAGCCGCCGACACGGATGCCGTGGGTGTCGTGGCGTTGTGGGTGACCGCGTGCCTGGCGTTGGCCTACTCGTTGGCTGCCTCCTACTCCCTCCCGTGGTACGACGTGCTCGCGTGGTCCGCGCTGCCTGCGCTGGTGTCCGGGCTGGTCGACAAGGTTGCCCTGATGCGGCTCACCGCGCTCGCCGCGGCCTACGTTCCCGGGCGGGTGCTCGGGATGACGCAGGATGTCGAGGACCTCACGCTCGGGGTGCGGCGGGAGGTCGTGCCGTGGCTCGTGCTCGTGCTCTGGATCGTGGTGCTGAGCGCCGGCGCGCGGAGCGCGTTGCGGATGCGGCGCGTGCCTCGTCGAGCAGGAACGACACCGTCACCGACACGATGAGCGGCACCGCCAGGGTGGCGCCCACGGCAGGGATGGCGACGCCGGAGTCGTTGATCAGGAACCCGATGCTCAGTGTGGTCAGCAGGGCCACGAGCCCGGCGCGCAGGGTGGGGGCCTGGTCGAAGGAGCGCTGCATCGCGCGCGACCCCCACGAGGTGGGACGGGCGAGCACGTAGATCACGAAGAGCAGCGCAGCGGGGACCAGGAGGGTGAGCGGGGCGTTGCCGAACAGGATGCTGATGTTCTGCTCGCCCTTGCGCACGACGATGTCCATCGCGTTGCCGTCGATGATTGACTGGATGAAGCGGCCGAGGTGACTGCGCTGCGCGGTCGGCCGGAGCCAGTCCAGGCCTGCGATGAGGAAGAACAGCCCCACGACCGATACGAGGATCAGCAGCGCGCGCCGCCAGGTCAGCGCGATGCCCAGCACGGCCATCACGAGGTAGACGATGCCAGGGACCAGCGCCGGGGGGCCACCACCGTCGGCTCCCCAGAACGGCACCGCGTCGATGAGGACGGCGACGCCACCGATGACGGCCACGGCCAGTGCGGCATCGCGACGACGACCAGCCGAGACCAGCGCCGACGACACGGCGGTCGCCAGCAGGATCGCGCCGGTCGCGAAAAGGGCGAAGGTCGGGTTGCCCATGCCGTAGAAGCGCCCCGCGACGACGGGCTGCAGGCCCATCAGCGACGAGAGCTGGAGGCGCGACCCGGTCATCACGTCAAGCGCCAGCACGACCATCGTCGCGGCCGAGACCACGGCCATCGGGCCCAGGGCCCACCGGGACCACGGGCCCCGCAGCGCCACCAGCGAGATGAGCGCGACGAAGAGGCCCACCGAGACGAGCACGGCGAGCATCTCCACGCGGAAGCGCCACCACGGGATGAGGTTCGCCAGGAATGTGGAGACCGGCACCGAGGCGGCCACCACGGCCAGCACCCGCACCCTGCCGAGCACCTTCACGCGGGTCTCCTCTGACCCGATCCGACCCTTGTAGACGAGCAGCACCAGGAGGTAGATCACGAGCTGGCCGTAGGCGAAGACGGTGAAGAAGGGCTCGACGAGACCGTGCACG
>JBDSVV010000237.1:0-7015 GCA_039927035.1 Ornithinibacter sp.
CGCGACCCGGTCACCCGTGCTCAGCCCACCGGCATCCGGTGGTGGTGGCACCGCATCCGGGCTGCTCATCCGTGGTGGTCGTCGTCGACAGGGCGCTTGCCGGACCCCGAGGGCGGCAGCGCGGCCAGCGCGACCAGCACCGGGTCGAGCGTGCCCGCGAGCGCCTCGGCGAGGGAGTCGACGCGACCTTCGTCGGGCTCGCCAGTCCACTCGTCCATGAACGTCTTCTTGAACTCCAGCGCCAGGGCACACCCGACTCCCGGATAGCGCTCGTGCACCCAGCGTGCGAGGTGGGCTCCCTTGAACTTGACGTTCTCACGCACGTCGAGCGCTCGCCCCTCGACCTCACGTGCGCCCAGGGCTGTGACGAAGGCATCGAGCACCGGCGCGAAGCGCTCGCGGTCAAGCGACCCGGTCCCGACGTTGACCTCCGGGTTGTCCTGCCACGGCTCGTCCGGGCCGTCGGCCCCATCGCGGCGGTGGTTGTAGGAGTGCACGTCGTAGACGACGAACGGGCCTCGTGCCGCCACGACGTCCAGGAGTCGCCCCAGCTCCTCGTAGAACGAGTCATGGATGCGCCGGCTCTGCTGCACCTGCTCCTCACCCAGCGGTGGTTCGCGCCAGACGTCCAACCCCCAGCAGTCGTCCGGCTCGCGGTAGACGCTGCTCTCACGGTCGCGGTTGAGGTCGACCTCGAAGCGGGATCGGTGCACCACGACGCGGGTCGGCACGTACTGGCCGATGCGGTCGGTGAATGGGTCCTCCTCGCGCAGCCGGGTCGTCTCGTCGAGCACCATGAGCGGCACGAGGTCGGCTCGCACCTCATGCCCTGTGTGGATCGCGGTCGCCACCACCTGGCCGTGCAGGTCTCCCAGCACGCTGTACACCGGTGTCCCGTCGTCGCGCATCCGCCATTCCTATCGCATCACCGCAGATCAGCGGCCTTTGGTGACAGCACACCCGGGGCGGCCCCCCGCCGATCTACCCACCGCCGGTCTACCCAACGCTGCACGTCGATGCGGGGGCTGGTTGGGCGCACGATGCCGTCGTGCGACCGTGCCGCCCGGGGTGCTCAGGCTCCGGCGCCCGACATCATCGTGTCGCACTCGAGCAGCGTCTTCATGCTGCTGAGCACCCACGGCCAGCCGCCGCCACCGGCTCCGGCATCCCCGCCGCCGCGCACGTCCCTGGCGGTGTTGGGCGCCCCGACCATCTCGTGCGTCAGGGTCAGGCAGGTGGCGCCACCGGCATACTCCGTGATCTCCCAGGTGAGCGTGGTGTCGGGCTCGTCGTGCCAGACCGGGGACCACGTCTGCACGAGTCGGTGCGGTGGGTCGAGCTCGATGATGGTGCCCACTGCGGCGGTGTCGCCCATGCCCATCTCCTTCATCTGGGGCGTCGTGAGGCTGCGGAAGGTGCCGCCCGGGACGAGGTCGACCTCGGTCTCGCCGCCGTAGCCGTAGCGGGTGGTGAACTCCGAGGAGGTGATCGCGTCCCAGATGCGCTGGGCCGGGGCGTCGATGTAGATCGAGAACATCTGCACCTCGGGGGCGACGTCGTCCGAGGCGACCATCGAGGGGGTGTCGGGTGTCGTGCTCATGATTGGTCCTCCAGCTGTCGTTTGAGCTCGGTGAGCGCCGTGACCCGGCGCTCGGTGTACTTGTCGATCCACCGGTCGTGGACCAACCGGATCGGCACCGGGTTGAGGTGGTGCAGCTTGACCCGGCCCTCCTTGCGGGTGAGGACCAGGCCGGCGGCCTCGAGCAGTCGCAGGTGCTTGGAGACCCCGAAGCGGGTCATCTTGCTCTGCTGCGCGACGACCGCCTCGAGCTCGCCGAGGCTGCGCCCGTCCCGCTCGAACAAGGCATCCAGGAGCAGCCGCCGCGTCGGGTCGGCGAGCGCCTTGAACACCAGGTCCTCATCCACCTGTCGAACATAGGTGACCATTTGGTCACCTGTCAAGATCGGATGCCGAACTGCTGGGTGGGAACAGGAGGTGCGCACCAGGACAGGCAGATGCACCACTCGGGCCATCCGCTGAGCGTGCTCCGCTGCCTGCGCGACCCCACTGCCTGTTCTGGGGTGCAGTCATCCAGACCCCCGGGGGCAGGGTCAGGTGGATCCCGACCGGGGCAGGTGACCTCGGTCAGGAGACTGCGGGGGGCTCGCTGCCGTTGAAGATGTGGCTCCTGCCGGGGCGAGCCCGGTTGCCCCGGGGCTTGAGCCGGACCCCAGGCAACGGCGGCGCCGGGATGCGAACCGGCACACCGGCATACCCGTCCACCGTGCCGAACGCGCCGTCCCCTGCCCCGCCCTCCCACGCCGTGCGGGCCGCGACGATGTCGTCGTGGGTGCGCCCGATGAAGTTCCACCACATGACGACCTGCTCATGAAACGGCTCGCCCCCAAGAACGAGCACCCGGGCGCCCTCCCCGCCCGCGACCAGGTCGACCGTGCCACCATGCGCCCCAGCGTCGATCACCCCGAGACCGGAGCGTGCGATCCCCCGGCCACCGAAGGTCACCGAACCCCGGTCCACCAGCACGGCCGCCTCGAAGCCCCCCAGCAGTGGCAGCCCGAGCGAGGCACCCTGCGCGAGTATCACCTCCGCCCCGACGAGCGGGGACTCCACCCGCACCGGGGAGGTCGAGCCGAACATCGAGCCGACGAACACGCGCACCTCCACCCCGGGCGAGGGCACCACCACCTCCGGCACGTGGTGCTCGAACCGCGGCGCCACCCGGGCCGCCGCCTCGGGCAGCACGAGCCACAGCTGTGCGCCGTGCAGCACGCTCGTCGCCGGGGTGGAGACCTCTGAGTGCGAGATACCGCGACCCGCCGTCATGAGGTTGACCTCGCCGGGACGCACCACCGCGACCGTGCCGATCGAGTCGCGGTGCTCGACCTCGCCGCTGAAGAGCCACGACACGGTTGCCAACGCGCAGTGCGGGTGCGGTGCCACGTCCATGCCCCCACTCACCGCCACGTCGTCTGGGCCGTAGTGGTCGACGAAACACCATGCCCCGACGAACGACCGCCCGCGCGCGGGCAAGGTGCGCCGCACCGTCATCGCCCGCGGCCCCCCGAGGGGCACCTTGCGGGGGGTGATCACCTGCACGCTGTCATCCACGGGTCAACGGTAGGCCCCGCTTGCAGGGGCCGCCCAGCGTCGGCGGATAGTCTGGCGAGGCCGACCGACGGCCCCAGCCACGTGGAGGAGGTGCGCCGATGGGTCTTTTGGACCGCCTCGAGGCGGGGATCGAGCGTGCCGTGCAGGGCACATTCGCCAAGCATCTTCGCTCCGCGGTGCACCCCGTCGAGATCGCCAGCAACATCCGGAGGGCGATGGACGACCGCGCGGTCACCAGCTCCGGTCGCGCGATCGTTCCCAACGTCTTCACCATCGAGCTCTCCCCGGGCGACTACGACCGCCTGGCCCCGGACCTCGATGGTGTCGAGATGGACCTCGTCGCTGCTGCCGAGGAGCACTGCGACGCCCAGCGCTACCAGCCCGCCGGGCCGATCGACATCATCTTCGAGGAGCACGACGACCTCGAGACCGGCGTCTTCCGGCTACGCCCCTCGAAGGCATCGCGGCCGCGCGCCACCGGGATGACCGGGCAGCACCGCACCGTCCGACCGCCGTCGCAGGCCGACAGTGGCAATCCTGCTGGGAACGGCCGTGGGGATGCCGGTGCGTCGCCGCCGTCCGCCGTCCATGCACCGTCCCGAGCTCCTGCCCCTGTGGCGCCGAGTCGCCCCGATCCGGAGTGGGCCCGCGCCGACGCCCCGGCAGCAGCGGCGCCGCAGGCTCCGGCTCCGGAGGCGCCGGCGCCACCCGCGAGGTCCAAGCGTGCCAACCCGGCCGACCGCCCCTGGCTCGACGTCGACGGCGAGCGCTACCCCCTCATGGGTGCCATGACGATCCTCGGTCGCGACGACAGTGCCGACATCATCCTCGACGACCCCGGAATCTCCCGCCGGCACAGCGAGCTTCGCGTCACCACCGACGGGCCTCACTTCGTGTCCACCGTGCGTGACCTCGGCTCCACCAACGGCACCTTCGTCAACGGCGAGCGGATCACCAGCGAGCACCTCCGGGACGGTGACCGGATCACGGTCGGTCGCACCTCGATCACCTTCCGGGCCGGCCGGAGGTGACCCGTGCTCAGTGAGCTCACCCTGACCCTCATGAGGTTCGGGCTGCTCGTGCTGCTCTGGGTCTTCGTCTTCGCCATCGTCGGCGTGCTGCGCGGCGACCTCTACGGCACGAGGGTCAAGCGCCGACCTGCCCGCGCCACCACGCGCGCCGCGACGCCTCCCCAGGGACTCCCCGCGGTGCCGGCGGCGCCACCAGCGAGCCCCCGAGGTGGCCGCACCGGGGGGCTGCGAGGTCGCAAGAGTCCGACGCGCCTCGTCGTCACAGCAGGCCCACTCGCCGGCACCACCCTCCCACTGCGCTCCTCCGGCACCCTGATCGGCCGCAGCCCCGAGTGCGCGCTCGTCCTCGACGACGACTACGCCTCCGGTCGCCACGCCCGCATCTACGAAGCCGACGGCACCTGGATGGTCGAGGACATGCGCTCCACCAACGGCACCTTCTTGGGCACGACCCGGCTGACCGAGCCGCGCGAGGTCGCCGTCGGCAGCGTCCTGCGGATCGGGCAGACCGTCGTCGAGCTCCAGAGGTAGACGATGGCGCTCGCCTTCCACTACGCCGCGCGCTCCGACGTGGGCATGGTCAGGACCAACAACGAGGACTCCGGGTATGCCGGGCCACACCTGCTCGCGATGGCCGACGGCATGGGTGGGCACGCCGGTGGCGACATCGCCAGCTCCACCGTCATCGCCTCGCTCGTCGACCTCGACGGTGAGGCACTGAGCGGGCGCGAGGCGAGCCAGTCCCTCCTGGACCGGATCAGCAGCGCCAACGCCGATCTCGGGGCGCAGATCCACGACGAGCCGCGCCTCGACGGCATGGGCACGACGCTCATCGCGATGCTCCGCTCGCGCGACACCATCGTGCTGGCCCACATCGGCGACTCCCGAGCCTTCATGGTGCGAGAGGGCCGGGTCACCCAGCTCACCAAGGACCACTCCTTCGTGCAGAGCCTCGTCGACGAGGGGCGGATCACCCTGGAGGAGGCGCAGAACCACCCGCAGCGCTCCCTGGTGACCCGCGTGCTCACCGGCGCGGATGAGGACGAGCCCGACCTGGTGGTGCGCCAGGGCCGAGCCGGCGACCGCTACCTCATCGCCTCCGACGGGCTCACCGACTACGTCGCGCGCGACACCGTCGCCGAGGTGCTCACCACCGTCGCCGACCCCGGGGAGTGCGCCGACCGTCTCGTGGCCCTCGCCCTGAAGGCTGGCGCACCCGACAACGTCACGATCGTCATCGGCGACCTCGTCGACCTCACGAAGGCCCCCGCGCCCCCCACCCAGCCGCAGGTCGTGGGAGCCGCGGCGGTGCGTGACACGGGCACCAAGCCGATTCCCACGACGCCCGCCGCCAAGGCTGCCGCGCTGACCAAGGCCGTGAGCACCAGCACCGAGGGCGAGGACCTGACCCTGGCCGAAGAGGGTCCCGCATCGGCGCACGGGCTGGTGCTGCGGCTGGCGGCCTTGGCAGTGGTCGCCCTCGTGGTGCTGGCGGGAGGGTCGTATGCCGCGTGGGCCTGGACCCAGCAGCAGTTCTTCCTCGGGGTGGACGGCGAGGTCGTCACCGTCTTCCGGGGCGTCGACCAGGACCTGGGGCCGTTGTCGCTCACCTCGGTCGAGTACTCCACGACGATCGCGCTGAACGACCTGCCCGCGTCCTACCAGGACTCACTGCGCGGCGGCATCGAGGTGGCCGACCGTGCCGAGGCCGAAGCCCGGGTCTCCGAGCTGAGGCTGCAGGCCCGGGCCTGTCGATGGGCTATGGCCAACGGCGCGGTCTGCCGCACGGTCCCCACGACCTGGACGCAACCGACCCCGACCGCCACGCCGTCGGCGTCCGACTCTGCGACCCCCTCACCCAGCCCCTCCGCGCCGGTCCTGCCGGGGCTGACCACGCCCGCTCCGCCGAAGCCCGGCTCCAGCCCGACCGTGCCCCCGCCCGCATGAGTGTCGTCTCCTCCTTCACGCCACGGCGCGGACGCAACGTGGAGCTGGTGCTCCTCATCGCCGCCGTCGGGATCGTCGGGCTCGCGTGGGTCAACCTCGGGCTCGCCACCTCCGAGACCATCCCGCCGGGCACCCTCGCGCTCGGCGGCGGGTTCCTCGCCCTGGCCGTCGGTTTCCACCTCGTGCTCCGCTGGAAGGCGTCTTTCGCCGACCCGCTGATGCTGCCGATCGTCACCCTGCTCAACGGGCTCGGTCTGGTGATGATCCACCGCATCGACCTCGCCAACGGCACGTCCATCTCCGACGGAGTCGCGCTGCGCCAGCTGGTGTGGAGCACCCTCGCCGTGGTCGTCGCGGCGGCGGTGCTCGTGGTGCTGCGCGACCACCGCATCCTGCGCCGCTACACCTATCTCGCCGGTGTGATCGGCTTCCTGCTCCTGCTCCTGCCCCTGGTGCCGGGCATCGGCAAGACGATCTACGGCTCGCGCATCTGGATCCAGGTCGGTCCGTTCTCCTTCCAGCCCGGTGAGGTCGCCAAGCTCGCCCTCGCCATCTTCTTCGCGGGTTACCTCGTGCAGACCCGCGACGCGCTGTCCGTGGCCGGCCGCAAGGTGCTGGGCCTGACCCTGCCCCGAGCCCGTGACCTCGCGCCGATCCTGCTGGCGTGGCTCGCGAGCCTGGCCGTGCTGGTCTTCGAGCGGGACCTCGGCTCCTCATTGCTGTTCTTCGGGCTCTTCGTGGCGATGCTCTACGTCGCCACCGAGCGGGTGTCGTGGATCGCCATCGGCCTGGCCCTGTTCTGCGCCGGCGCGTACACGGCATACCTGATCTTCGGCCACGTCCAGACCCGGGTGCTGCTGTGGACCGACACCTTCAGCCCCGAGGCGCTCAAGGCCAGCGACCAGCT
>JBDSVV010000238.1:0-3391 GCA_039927035.1 Ornithinibacter sp.
GTTGGTCAGCTTCAGGATGAGCATGTGCTCAGCCATCCAGCCCTCGTCGCGCGCCTTGGCGCTGGCGATGCGGAGGGCATAGCACTTCTTGCCGAGCAGGGCGTTGCCGCCGTACCCCGACCCGAAGGACCAGATCTTTCGCTCCTCGGGGAACTGCACGATGTACTTCGTGTCGTTGCATGGCCAGGAGACGTCCTGCTGGCCCTCCTCGAGCGGCATGCCGACGGAGTGGAGGGCCGGCACCCAGGCCACGTCTTCTCCCGCGGCGTCGAGCTCCTCCATGCGGCGAAGGACGTTGCTGCCCATGCGAGCCATCACGCGCATCGAGGCCGTGACGTAGGCCGAGTCGGTGATCTCCACGCCGAACATCGGGTGCTCTGCCTCGAGGTGGCCCATGACGAAGGGAATGACGTACATCGTCCGGCCCTTCATGCAGCCCGCGTAGAGCTTGCGCATGAGGGCCTTCATCTCGCCCGGATCCATCCAGTTGTTGGTGGGCCCGCAGTCCTTCTCCTCGACCGAGCAGATGTAGGTGCGGTCCTCGACGCGCGCCACGTCGGTGGGGTCGGAGGCCGCATAGAAGGAGTTCGGCTTCTTGGCCGGGTCCAGGCGGGTGAACGTGCCCGTCGCGACGAGAGCATCGGTCAGCTTGACCCACTCCTCGTCGGTTCCGGTGCACCAGTGGATGCGGTCGGGGGTGGTGAGCTCAGCGGCCTCGCGGACGAAGGACAAAATGCCTTCGTGCGTCGTCGGCGCCTCCTCGGTGATGGTCTGCTGCGTCGTCTCGGCGGTCATGCCTGTCCCCTCTCGAGCATTTCGCGACCACCCCTGCTGCGGGGTTGGGGTCGGCCGTCGGGTTCTCGACGGTGTGTGTCCTTGAGTTCGGCTCCGGATGCGGCGCCGTTGCATCACCCGAATGTGGTGCCTCACGTTATGCCCACGGCTTACGCGGTAGTAACCGGAGTTGACGGCGAATCTAGTCGCCTCAGCGCTCGCGGCATATTGGATCGATCCAGCCGTCTAGTGGGCGGGCAGGCTGTGGTCAGCGTCACGTTTTCGCGGGATGTGGACGGTCGCCGAACATGCGAATGTCGCCGCGGCTCCTGGAGGTGCTTCCTTCTACCCCTTCTGTGACATTCGCATGTCGGGCGCCGGCCCTGCCGACCGATTTCAACCCGGCGCACCTAGTCCGCTAGCATTGCGCAGTCTTCGAGACAGGCGCCCGTAGCTCAACGGATAGAGCATCTGACTACGGATCAGAAGGTTGGGAGTTCGAATCTCTCCGGGCGCGCCACACACCAACCGCAGGCAGCAATCCTGTGCGACCAGGGCTCATGGGCGCGGCAGAGCGTCGGCACCGGTTCAACGGACCGAGGCGCCACGGGTCAGCGGACGCACACAGCCTTCTCCTGGCGCAGCACCAGCTCACCGATCACCGGATGGCCTGGGAGCTCGCCGGCCACGAGGAGGCCGCCTGAGGTCTGGGCGTCGGCCAGCAGGAGCAGTTCGTCCTCGTCCACGTGGGAATCGAGATGGGGGCTGACCCAGTCCAGGTTGCGGCGGGTGCCGCCGGGCACGAAGCCCCGCGACAGCGAGGACCGGGCGTCCTCCAGATAGGGCACCGCCGTGGAGTCGAGTACGGCGGAGACCCCACTCGCCCGACACAGCTTGAACAGGTGACCCAGCAGCCCGAACCCGGTCACGTCCGTGGCGCAGACGTGTCCGGCCGCGAGAGCTGCACGGGAGGCGTCGGCGTTCAACGTCGTCATAGTGGCCACCGCGTGCTCGAAGACCTCTCCGGTCGCCTTGTGCCTGTTGTTCAGCACGCCGAGGCCCAGGGGCTTGGTCAACGTCAAGGGGACGCCTGCCCGGCCGGCGTCGTTGCGGAGCAGACGGGCGGGGTCGGCGAGGCCGGTGACCGCCAGGCCGTACTTCGGCTCGGGGTCGTCGATGCTGTGCCCACCGGCGAGATGGGCTCCTGCCGAGCCGCACACTTCCGCTCCCCCGCGCAGGACCTCGGCGGCGAGCTCGAACGGGATCCGGTCGCGTGGCCAGGCGAGCAGGTTCACCGCCACGATCGGGGTCCCACCCATGGCATAGACGTCGGAGAGGGCGTTGGCGGCCGCGATCCGGCCCCAGTCGAAGGCAGAGTCCACGACCGGCGTGAAGAAGTCGGCTGTCAGCACGACCGCCCGATCACCGTCGATGCGCACCACCGCGCCGTCGTCGCCGTTCTCGAGGCCGACGAGCAGGCCGTCCTGGGCGCTTCCGGTGGGCAGCCCGGCCAGCACCCGCTCCAGCTCACCAGGTGGCACCTTGCAGGCACATCCTCCTCCGGAGGCGTACTGGGTCAGCCGCAGCGCCTGATCTGTCGCAGTCACGTCCGCGAGCATAGGCATCACTCCATGGCCGCAGATCGGCTCGTGTGCCGACTCAGGCCGCGCCGACGGGTCCAGACTCCTTGACCGCGTGCCTTTCGGCCTCTTGAGCCGCCTTGCGCGCCGCCAGCCGCTCACGCTGCGGGATGACGGTGTACTTGGGGTCACGCGCGGAGGCAAGGCCAGCCTCGAAGACGGCGAACCGGGTCATCACCGAAGCGGCGATGTAGGTCGCACCGCTGATCGCCGCACCCACCCGGGAGCGACCGGCCACCGCTGCCACCACGGTGGCCCCGGCGGTCAGCTTGGTGGCCGTGCGCATCAGGAAGCCCGAACGACCTTCCTCGTAGGGCTCGGCCAGCATCCCGAGCCGACGCTTCATCAGCTCGTCGGCTCCGAGCTCGAGCGCGGCCCCGGCAATGGCCATCCGGCGCGCCGGTCCGCTGTGGGCGATCGGCGTGAGCATCATCGCCATCCCGCCCGCGGCAGTCGCACCCGAGCCGGCGAAGAGGAACGGCAGCTCGCGGTAGCCCTCGTGCCAGATCGGGACAGCGGTGTTGGAGAACAGCGCGGCCGTGTAGGTCACCAGCGGCGGACCGAAGGCAGCCGCCCCGACTCCTGCCAGTCGTCCGAGCCTGGGCAGACGGCCAGTGACATGGGAGGCGGCGGCAGCACCGGAGAGGGCACTGAAGGGCGCCAGAATGTAGGAGCCGACCGAGAGCGGCGAGGTCACCTTGAAGACCCGCAACATGTTCAAGAAGCGCTCGGGACGTCCAAGGTCGTGCACCAGGAAGACGGTCCCGACTGCGGCCCCGGACGCGGCGACGATCCGGCACACGCGCTCCAGGTGCGGGTTGCCGCTGGCCGCGGCACCCTCGGCCAGCACCGATGACGCCCCGGCCATCCCGCCGAGAAACAGGTAGAGGGGGACGTCGGGGGTCTTCCACGTCGGCGTCTTGATGATCTGCTTGCCGTAGTAGGACTCGAACTCCGGCTCCGGGACCATGCTGCGC
>JBDSVV010000239.1:0-9308 GCA_039927035.1 Ornithinibacter sp.
TCTCATGGGCACCGGTTACGGCTCCGGTGTGGGCTACGGCTCCGGTGTGGGCTACGGCTCCGGTGTGGGCTACGGCTCCGGTGTGGGCTACGGCTCCGGTGTGGGCTACGGCTCCGGTGTGGGCTACGGCTCCGGCGTCGGGTACGGCTCCGGAGTGGGCTACGGCTCCGGCGTGGGCATTCCGGGTGCAGCCGACGGGCGCACCCCGGTGATGCTCTCGATGGACCCCCCGGCATCCACCGGCAAGCGCCACCCCGTCGTCGCGATCCTGGACACTGGTCTCGGGAAGCACCCATGGTTCGACGGGTCCGTGCTCGTCGAGCGAGACCCCACGGTGGGCGGTGAGCAGATCGGCCTGCGCTTCTCACCCCAGGAGGACCCCGAGCACACAGGGTGCACCATCGACACCGTCAACGGACTGCTCGACCCGCTCGCGGGTCACGGCACCTTCATCGCGGGGGTGATCCGCCAGCACTGCCCCGAGGCCACGCTGATGATCGTGCCGGTCATGTGGGGGGACGGCGCCGCCGACGAGCTCGACATCATCAAGGCCCTCCAGCAGCTCCTCGTCCTGCACTGGGCCAGGCTCGACGGCAAGGAACCCGGCGACCCGCTCGACGTCATCAGCCTGTCCCTCGGCTACTACCACGAGAGCCCCGGAGCGGTGGAGGACGAGGTCGGGCTGTTCTCGGCCATCCGTGCCCTGCAGCGCAGCGGCGTGCTCGTCGTGGCCGCCGCCGGCAACGGATCGACCACCGTGCCGTTCTGGCCGGCCGCGCTGGCGGCCATGCCGGGCAACGGATGCACCCCGATGACCAGCGTCGGAGCTCTCAACCCCAACGACGGAACCGTGGCGATGTTCTCCAACACCGGCCCCTGGGTCCACACCTACCGCTGTGGGGTCGCCGTGGTGAGCACGATGCCCACGACCTTCGACGGGTCGCTGCGGGGCGGGGTCGCGGTGCCTGCCAAGGGTGCCGACCCACCACGGGGGACCCCGGACCCCGACGACTACTCCAGCGGTTTCGCCGTCTGGAGCGGAAGCTCGTTCGCAGCCCCGGCCTGCGCCGGCGAGCTCGCTCACATGCTGTGTGAGGCCGCCGTCGAGCGTGACCCCGAGGCACGCGTCAAGCTGCTCACCGAGGTCGCGGCCAAGACGATCGGAAGTCGGTCATGATGACGCACACGGATGCCGGTGCCAACAGCCTCGCGGACCGGGCCGCCACCTCCTTCCGGGCCTACCGCGGTGGCGACCCGTCCGGCATGTCGACCCTCGTGGACGAGGTGACACCGCTCCTCTGGTCGGTCGCCCGCCAGCAGGGCCTCGACCGGCCCGCAGCAGAAGACGTCGTGCAGTGCGCCTGGTTGAAGCTGGTCGAGCACGCCGCAGCGATCCAGGACCCCCAGTCGGTCTTGAAGTGGCTCATCACCACGACGAAACGTGATGCCTGGCACTTCTCGGCCCGGAGCCGCCGTGAGGAGCCGGCAAGCCACTACGACGTGCGTGACCAAGAGGTCGACGATGTCGCCCCCTCCCCGGAGGTGAGCATCGTCGAGCGTGAGGAGTTCGGCCTGATGTGGCACCACTTCTCGGGCCTCTCCGACCGGTGCAAGGCGCTCCTGCGCGTCATCGCCTTCGCCGATCGGCCGGACTACGCCAGCGTCGCCGAGGCTCTCGGGATGCCGGTCGGCAGCATCGGTCCCACCCGGGGCCGCTGCCTCGCCAAGCTCCGCCTCGCCCTCAGTAGCGACTCACGATGGGAGATGCCGTCATGACCATCGACCCCGAAGCCACGCTGGCCGCCGGTCGCCTGGATGACGTCGACTCCGCGCTCCTGATGCACGTGCGCACCCTGCACGAATCCATCGACCCGGTGCCCGAAGACCTCCCGGACAAGGTCAAGTTCGCGATGACCGTCGCCGCGCTCGAAGCCGAGGTCGCCGAGATCGTGACCGCGAGCTCGCTGACAACGGTGCGCGGCACGGACTACGACCGCGCAGACACCGTGACCTTCGCCAGCGACGGGGTGAGCGTCATGGTCAGCATCGAGCACCAGGCATCCACGAAGGTCGACCTCGTCGGGTGGGTGAGCGAGGGAGACGTCGAGGTCGAGCTCCGGGAGCGCGGCCGGACGCGCACCACGTCCACCGACGCGGAGGGCAGGTTCACCTTCGCCGGTGTCGAGCGTGGCCTGGTGAACTTCGTGCTCCGCCGCAACGCCGAGGATGCTCCGCCCATCATCACGCCCGCGATCGAGCTGTAGGAGGGCTCCATCGAGGACGACCCGATCCAGCGGGCCGAGGAGTTGCTCTCCTTCGCTCGCGGCGAGAACGAGGTGGGGCGGTTCGCCGCGGCCGCGGCCGCTGTCGACCATGCCCTCGCCGTGCTCGACAACGCCACCGGCCCCGAGGCGGCGGCGATCCGGATCCGGGGGCTCATCACCCGGTCGTGGACCGAGATGGAGATCAACGGCCTGGCACCGGCCCTGTTCATGCTGCGCGACGCTCGCGCCCGAGCGCTCACCATCGACAACCGGTTGCTGCTGGCGCTGAGCCACATTCAGGAGGGCGTCGTCCAGGTGCGGGCCGGCGACTGGGCTGCTGCCCTCGGGGCCCTGGACGAGATCGGCGACGAGGAGAACCTTCTCAACCCCAGCCAGCTGTGTGCCCTGCTCATCAACCGTGGGATGGCCCACGTGGGCCTGGGCCACAGCGAGGCGGCGGAGGGCGACCTCTCCCGGGCGGCTCGGACCGCTGCCGAGCACGCTCTCGTGAACCAGGAGTTCAAGGCGCGCCACAACCTCGCCTGCCTCGCGTTCGTCGACGGCGACATTCCCCGGGCGCTGGTGCTGATGCGCACCGCGGACCGGATGGACGCGGCGGTCGCACGGGACCGAGCGCGCCTGGACCACGCCGAGGTCCTCCTGGAGGCCGGGCTCGTCAACGATGCGCGGGCCACCCTCTGGGAGGCCCTGGAGTCCGCACGTTCGGAGGGCCACCGCCTCGAGGAGGGCGAGATCAGCCTGCGCCTGGCCCGCTGTGACCTCCTCGTGGACGACCTCGACAGTGCGCGGACGACGATCCGCGCCGCCATCGCCGCATATCGCACCCGACAGGCACAAGAGCTCGTGCACGAGGCCGAGCTGGTGCGCTCCACCATCGACGTCGCCGAGGGGCACGACCTGCCGTCGGTCGTGACGACCCTCGCCCGTCGCAACGACCGCCCCACCGGGAGCACCCGCAGCCGCAGGGAGTCGATCAGGCTCGAGGCCGAGGCCCGCCTGCTCCTCGGGGACGTCGACGGGGCGGAGCAGCGGCTCTCGGCGTTGGAGGAGGGCACCCACGAGACGCTCGCTGCGATGCTCCACGAAACGCTGGTGCGGGCCCGACTCGACGCGGCACGGGGCCGCGACCTCTCGAGCTCGCGGCGGCTACTGGCCGGCAACCGGCTGCTCGCGGCCCACCAGTTCCAGTCCTCCAGCCTCGACGTCCGGGCGGCCCTCGCACTCCACGGCCGACGGTTGACGGCATTCGACGTCCGGCGCGCGCTGAGGGCCGACGACGTGAGCGAGCTGCTGACGACCGTCGAGCGGTGGCGCGCCATCTCGCACCGGATCAACCCGGTCACGGCCCCGACCGACCCCGAGCTCACCGCCTCCACCCGGGAGCTGCGCCGGGTGCGCCGGATGCTGCTGGAGAGCGAGGGCGTCTCCGCCGAAGCGCTGCGCGCGCAGGTCAGTGAGCTCGAGTCCCAGGTGGCCCGGCGGGAGTGGGGCCTGACGGTCGAGGGGTCCCTCACCGGCCCGGTGCACCCGGTCGCCTCCGACGAGGCCCGGGCCGCGGTCTCCGCGACGGATGCCACCGTGGTCGAGTTCTTCGAGTCCGAGGGGGACCTGTGGGCGATCATCTTGTGCGCGGTTCGTTTTGACGTGGTGCGGCTGGGACCGGTGGGCGAGATCGCACACTCCCTCACCCGACTGCGCAGGGACCTCCGGGCCCGAGCGATCCTCGCCCCGGGGGCTGGGATGACGCCGGTGCTCGACAGGGCGGTCCGGTCCTCGCTCGAGGCCGTCGACCGCTGGCTGAACCCCGAGGGGACCACGGTGGGTCGGGTAGTGGTCGTGCCGTCTCGCAGCCTCGCCGGTGTGCCGTGGAGCCTGATGCCCAGTCTTCTGGGCCGACCCGTGACGGTGGCGCCATCTCTCACCCGCTGGGTCCGAGGCCCGGTCCGGATCCAGCCGCCCGCCGCCCAGGTGCGGGCGAGTGCCCTCTACGGTCCAGGGTTGTCGCGCACCGAGACCGAGATCCGCTCGATCCGCGACATCTGGCGCGGCGACGAGCCCGACGACGGCACGGCATCCCGTCCGGCGAGCAGTGACGAGGTGCTCCTGGCCCTCTCCTCATCGCGGGTGGTGCACCTTGCCGCACACGGCGTCCATGAAGGGCAGAGCCCGCTCTTCTCCTGCGTCCAGATGGCGGACGGCCCGGTGTTCGCCCACGAGTTCCCACGCCCCGTGGCAGCAGAGCACGTCTCCCTCTCCGCCTGTGACGTGGGACGCTTCTCGACCCGCGCGGGCGACGAGCCGCTTGGTCTCGCCATCGCCCTGTTGTCGCTGGGTGCGACCAGCGTCCTGGCCGCGGTCGCGCCCGTCGCGGACGACCTGGCCGCCGACACGATGGTCCGATACCACCGCCTCCTGGCCGCGGGCGCGGACGCCGCGGACGCGTGGGCTGAGGTCGTCGACGCGGAGCCCGCCGCTGGAGTGTTCTGCCTCTACGGCTCGGACTGGAGCATCAACGGCTGACCGGGCCGCACGGCATCCGGCTCAGATGAAGATCGCGGGCTCGGCGAAGAGCGCGTCGTAGGGGTCCTCACCGGGTCGCTGGGGGTAACGGATGACGGCTGGGATGCCGGTCGCGACGGCTCCCGACGGAACGGGCTTCACGACGACGGAGTTGGCGCCGACCTGGGCGTCATCCCCGATCGTGATGTCGCCGAGCACCCGGGCGCCGGTGCCGATGGTCACCCGGTCGCCCACGGTCGGGTGACGCTTGACACCGCGGTTGAGGGAGCGGCCGCCGAGGGTGACCCCGTGATAGAGCATCACGTCGTCACCGACCACGGCCGTCGCGCCGATGACGACGCCCATCCCGTGGTCGATGAAGAAGCGGCGCCCGATCTGCGCGCCGGGGTGGATCTCGACCCCGGTCACCGCGCGCGTCAGCGTGGAGAGAACCCGGGCGAGAGGGCGGGTGCCCGGGTTGAGCCACAGTCGGTGGGTGAGCCGGTAGGCCCAGATCGCGTGCAGCCCGGGCGAGTTCACGGCGACGTCGAGGCGCGTCTGTGCTGCGGGGTCACGCAGCATCGCGGCGTCGAGGTCTTCCCGGACGGTCGCCCGGGCTGCGTTGATCCATGACATGTCAGTCGACGAGACCCTCGAAGAGGATGGTCGAGAGGTAGCGCTCGCCGAAGCTCGGGATGATCACGACGATCGTCTTGCCCGCGTTCTCCGGCCGGGCGGCGACCTGCGCGGCGGCGGCCAGCGCTGTGCCGGAGGAGAGACCGACGAGAAGGCCCTCCTCGGTGGCCGCGCGGCGTGCCCACGTCACGGACGTCGCGGCGTCGATGTCGATGACCTCGTCGTAGATCTCGGTGTCGAGGATCTCGGGCACGAAGTTGGCGCCCAGACCCTGGATCTTGTGCGGGCCGGCGGGGCCACCGTTCAGGATCGGGGACTCGGCCGGCTCCACCGCGACCATCTGCAGACCGGGCTTGCGGGCCTTCAGCACCTGGCCGACACCCGTGATGGTGCCGCCGGTGCCGATGCCCGCCACGACGATGTCGACGGCGCCGTCGGTGTCCTTCCAGATCTCTTCTGCGGTGGTGCGGCGGTGGACCTCGGGGTTGGCCTCGTTCGCGAACTGGCGGGCCAGCACGGCATTCTCACGCTCTGCGACGATCTGCTCGGAGCGCGTGACCGCCCCCTTCATGCCCTCGGAGCCCGGGGTCAGCACGAGCTCGGCGCCGTAGGCGCGCAGCAGCGCACGGCGCTCCTTGCTCATTGTCTCGGGCATCGCCAGGACCACCTTGTAGCCGCGCGCCGCCCCGACCATGGCGAGCGCGATGCCGGTGTTGCCGGAGGTCGCCTCGACGATGGTGCCACCCGGTGCGAGCTGGCCAGACGCCTCTGCGGCGTCGACGATCGCGACGCCGATGCGGTCCTTGACCGAGCTCGCGGGGTTGTAGAACTCCAGCTTCGCCGCGACGATCGCGTCGCCATCGATGATCCGGTTGAGCCGCACGAGGGGCGTGTTGCCGACTGCCTGGGTGACGTCGTCGAGAATTGGCATTGCAGTGACCTTTCGCTGGAGGGTGGTGCCGGTGGCTCGGACCGGGCATCACGGCACACGGCTCGGTTCGCTCGGGAGAACCCCGAGTCCGTTATGCATATTCCAACAGAGAGTTATCGGTGGCGACAGCCCCGTCCCGCGTTGCGGTCCCCTCCTTCGCCGGGCCGCTCCGCACCGACAGGCACACGGTGGTCGCCGAGGGCTTTCCACGCGGGTTCCGCGCGCGGACAAGCCGACGGCAGGATCGTGTCCCTGTCCCGCAGGTCCGGCCCCTGGGCACCTTTGACGGTGGTCACAGCCAAAGGTGAGCGAGCGCTTAGCGTCGATAGACTCCTGGGCATGCCTGCCGCCCTCGCGCCCACCGTCGCGCACGCCATGGCCAGCGACCTCCTGCCCATGCCCGACGAGAAGTTCGGCGGCCTCGGCGCGGTGCAGGTCATCGCGCTCGTCCTTTGCTTCGTGGTGCCGCTCATCGGCTGGGCCCTCCTGGTCCGTCAGGTGGGCCGCTTCGTCGGCCTCTATCGCCTCGGCCAGTCCGACAGCACCCGCACCGGCGACCCCGGCGCCCGCACCTGGACCCTCACCAAGGAGTTCCTCGGCCACACCCGGATGAGTCGGCTCAAGGTCGTGGCGGCGGCGCACTGGTTCACCGCGCTCTCCTTCTTCGTGTTGTTCGCCACCCTCGTCAACGCGTTCTTCCAGCTGGTGCAGCCCGACTACCGCCTGCCGCTCCTCGGACACTTCCCGCCCTTCGAGTGGCTCATCGAGGTCTTCGCGTGGACCGGCTTCGTCGGCATCGTCGTGCTCATGGCGATCCGCCAGAAGGAGCACCCGAGGTCGGCCACAGGCGAGGGCGGGCGCCACTCGCGGTTCTTCGGCTCCACGTTCTGGCAGGCCTACTACGTCGAGCTGACGATCCTCTTCGTCACCATCTGCATCATCGCGCTGCGCGGCCTCGAGGCCGCGATGGTCACCGTCACCGACCCGGGCGAGTCCCTCGCCCTGCACTTCCCACTCACCGGGTGGATGGCCGGGCTCTGGTCGGGAGCCTCGCTGCCGACCCTCGCGCTGTGGGTCTACGTCGTCGCGACCATCAAGATCCTCATCTCCTTCGCGTGGATGATCACCATCTCGTTGCAGCCGACGATGGGTGTCGCCTGGCACCGGTTCCTGGCCTTCCCCAACATCTGGTTCAAGCGGGAGCCCTCCGGGCGCACCGCGCTCGGTGCCCTCAAGCCCCTCATGGTGGATGGCTCACCGTTCTCGATGGAGGCCGTCGAGGAGATGGAGGAAGGCACCACCCTCGGAGTCGGCGCCGTCGAGGACTTCACCTGGAAGGGCCTGCTCGACTTCTCGACATGCACGGAGTGCGGCCGCTGCCAGAGCCAGTGCCCAGCCTGGAACACCGAGAAGCCGCTCTCCCCCAAGCTCCTCATGATGGCGTTGCGTGACCACGCCGACGCCAAGGCCCCCTACCTGCGGGCGCTGGCCGACCACGACGGCGACACCGCGACGGCGATGGCCTCGGTAGCGGTCACGCTGCCTGCTGCCGACGGCACGAGCGGTCTCGAGGGGGCGGACGGACCCGCCACGATCTCCTGGCCGGACCTCCCGCTCATCGGTGACACCGGGTACACCTTGGCGGCGCCGCTCACGGCATACAACCCGCACGGGCCGGATGCCGTGATCGACCAGGACGTGCTGTGGTCCTGCACCACGTGTGGCGCCTGCGTCGAGCAGTGCCCCGTCGACATCGAGCACGTCGACCACATCGTCGACATGCGGCGCTACCAGGTGCTCATCGAGTCGGCCTTCCCGAGCGAGCTCGGCGGGCTCTTCAAGAACCTCGAGGGCAAGGGCAACCCATGGGGCATGGGTGCGCGCGCCCGGCTCGACTGGGCCAAGGACCTGCCCTTCGAGGTCAAGGTGCTCGGCCAGGACGTCGAGAAGGCGTCCGAGGTGGAGTGGCTGTTCTGGGTCGGGTGCGCCGGCGCCTATGAGGACCGAGCGAAGAAGACGACTCGCGCCGTGGCCGAGCTGCTCGACACCGCGGGGGTGTCGTTCGCGGTGCTCGGCGACGGGGAGACCTGCACCGGTGACTCGGCGCGCCGGGCGGGCAACGAGCTGCTCTTCCAGACCTTGGCCGCACAGAACGTGGAGACGTTCGGGGAGTTCGGCGTGACGAAGGTCGTCGTCACGTGCGCGCACTGCTTCAACACGATCAAGAACGAGTACGGCGAGCTCGGCGGCAGCTACGAGGTGGTGCACCACACCCAGCTCCTCAACCGGCTGGTGCGCGAGAAGAAGCTCGTTCCCGTGGCGCGTCCCGAGGCCGAGCCGGCGATGTCGTCGGCCAAGAACGCGGCGTCCACGGCATCCACGGTGACCTACCACGACCCGTGCTACCTCGGGCGGCACAACGGGGTCTATGCCCCGCCACGCGAGCTCATCGGCGCCCTGCCGGGTGTCGAGCTGAAGGAGATGGAGCGCACCAAGGAGAAGTCGTTCTGCTGCGGCGCCGGCGGGGCCCGGATGTGGATGGAGGAGAAGCTCGGCACGCGGATCAACACCAACCGCACCGAGGAGGCCATCGCCACCGGGGCCCAGCGGATCGCCATCGGGTGCCCGTTCTGCCGGGTGATGATGAGCGACGGGCTCACGGCCAAGCAGGCCGAGGGAGAGGCCGAGTCGGTCGAGGTGGTCGACGTGGCGCAGATGCTGCTCGCAGCGGTGCGACGTGCCGCCGTCGAGGAGGAGGCGCCGCCCGTGGAGCCCGCGCGCGGGGTGGATGCGACCGGGGCCGCGCCATCCACGACCGCATCCACGACCGCATCCACGACCGAACGATCAGCTTCGCGCGCTGACGGTGGAGCAGCAGCAGCGGCGCTGGCCGACGACGTCGACCCGTGGGACACGCCGGACACCCCCACCCCCGACGCGCAAACAACTGACCTATT
>JBDSVV010000240.1:0-2750 GCA_039927035.1 Ornithinibacter sp.
GTTCCGCGCGGGCCGCCGCTTCCACTACAGCAACGTCGGGTATGCCGCCCTGGGTCGCCTCCTCGAGACAGCCCACGGACGGGGTTGGGCCCAGGTCGTGCGAGAGGACCTGTTGGAGCCAATGGGCATGCATCGCACGACCACTCGCCCGTCAGGACGTGCCGCGCAGGGCCTGGCGGTGCACCCTTTCGCGGACGTGCTGCTGTCCGAGCCCGAGCACGACGCCGGGGCGATGGCCCCGGCCGGCCAGCTGTGGACCACCGCGTCGGACCTGGCCCGGTGGGCGGCCTTCCTCGGCGGTGACACCGCAGGGCTGCTCGGCGCCGACACGCTCGCCGAGATGCTCGAGCCACACCACGTCAACGACGAGCCGGGCGAGGCGTGGACCGGCGCTCACGGTCTCGGCTGGCAGGTCTGGAACGTGGACGGCATCCGGTCTGCGGGTCACGGGGGGTCGATGCCCGGGTTCCTGGCCGGGTTGCGGGTGCGTCTCGACGGCGGCGACGGCGTGGTCACCATGACCAACACCACGACCACCAGCGTGATGCGCGGCCTGTCGACCGATCTGCTCGCGGCCCTGGGCGAGCTCGAGCCCGCGCCGGTCACGCCATGGGTTGCGGGAGGGGACGCAGACCTGCTCGAGCTCGTCGGCACCTGGCACTGGGGGCCGTCCGTCGAGACGGCGCGCATCGAGGGTGAGCACCTCGTCCTCGGCGAGCCCGGCCAGGGACGCGGATCGCGCTTCGCCTCCGCGGGCGGGGACGACTGGGTGGGCCTGGACGGCTACCACACCGGTGAGCCGCTGCACGTGGTGCGACGAGCCGACGGCACCCTCTCGCACCTGGACCTCGCGTCGTTCCGCTTCACCCGCACGCCGTACGACCCCGAGGGCGACGTGCCCGGCGGTGTCGACGAGGCCGGTTGGCACTGACTGCCACGAACCCCTGCGATCAGAGGAACTGCGCGGGGTCGAACTCCTCGATCGGGATGATCCGCACGCGAGGCAGCCGCTCGTTGAACGCCTGCACGTCGTGCTCGAGGTCGAAGAACTCCAGACCCCGCTCAGCCAACGCATTGAAGGCGTGGTTGCGGAACTCGGAGAACCCGACCACCCCGACCCTGCGCCCGTCGAGCACGTCGCTCACCTGCTCGACGAAGTCGCCGTCATTGCTCACCAGCAGCACGTCACCGTCGCGGCGACCGATCTCGAGCAGGGTGCGCTGGATGGCGATGTCTACGACCTTCTCGCCGGGCGCCCCCGAGAGCGGCACCGGACGGTAGCCGATGGCCAGCAGTGCCTGCACGAAGGTCATCGGCAGCTCAGTGTTGGCTGCGAGGAAGAACAGCCCGGTCGCGGGCTGGCCCCACCGGTCGCGGGCGAACTGGAGCAGGCGCTCCCACCGCGGGCGCTCCTCCGGCCGGGGTCGCCGCCCCAGGATGGAGGTGCCGAGGGTGGCGTCGATGTTCTCGCCGTCAACCAGGAGGTAGGTGGTGCGCTGTGCCTCGACCATGCCGGTGAGACTACGCGCGAGGGCCAGCCCGCCGGGGCCAGGGCGGTCCTTCTCGAGCTCCGACTGCGCGGCGTCGCCGGCGAGCAGATCAGAGCGACCCTCGCCGAGGTCGGGGCATCGGTGGTCACGCCGACTGCACGGATGACCCGGTGGTGGGTCCGGAAGGTGCCGCCGGCCCCGGAACATGTGAGGTCTCCCCTGCCCTCGACCGGGATGGGTCGCCTCCTGACGCCCTGGCTCCTCCCCGTGCTCACCGCGGTGATGATCGTGCTGCTGCTGCTGCTGCCCTGTGCAGCACCTCGCGCCTGCCATGGGCAGGGGTCGCAGCCCAGGGCGTGCAGGATGCTCGCGCGGCCCTGTGGACGACGGTGGCGCCGGTGTCGGTCACCCGGCATACGGTGGGGTGACCATGACGACCACATCGGATGCCGTGACCGCTCCCCTCTCCCCTGCCCCACCCCCCGCGGAGCTGGCGGAGCAGGCCAGGGCCGCGCTGCGCCGCCTCGTCGGTCGCGACGACGTCGACTTCCGCGACGGTCAGCTCGAGGCGGTGTCGGCCCTGGTGGCCGACCGGTCACGGGTGCTCGTGGTGCAGCGCACGGGGTGGGGCAAGTCGGCCGTCTACTTCGTGGCGACCGCGCTGCGCCGCGCCGAGGGCGCCGGCCCCACAGTGATCATCAGCCCGCTCCTCGCGCTCATGCGCGACCAGATCGCTGCCGCGGAGCGCGCCGGAATCCGCGCGGTGACGATGAACTCCGCCAACGCCCAGGACTGGGACGAGGTGCGCCGGGCGCTGGCCGAGGATGCCGTCGACGTGCTGCTCGTGAGCCCGGAGCGGCTCAACAACCCACGCTTCCGCGACGAGCAGCTGCCCGACCTGGCCCGCCGCTGCGGTCTCCTCGTCGTCGACGAGGCGCACTGCGTGAGCGACTGGGGCCACGACTTCCGCCCCGACTACCGCCGCATCGGTGACCTGCTCACCGGGCTCCCCGACGACACGCCCGTGTTGGCCACCACGGCCACCGCCAACTCCCGCGTCGTGACCGACGTGGTCGAGCAGCTCGAGGTGGGTGGTCAGCCGGTGCTCACCGTGCGCGGCGGCCTGGCCCGCGACTCGCTGCGCCTCGGGGTGCTCCGCTCGATGTCACCCGAGCAACGACTGGGGTGGCTCGTCGCACACCTCGGCGACCTGCCCGGCAGCGGCATCGTCTACACCCTCACCGTCGCCGCGGCCGAAGA
>JBDSVV010000241.1:0-5768 GCA_039927035.1 Ornithinibacter sp.
GACGAACGCCATGGTCGTCGCGATCTGCTGCTTTCCGGACCCCTTCTTGACCTGCGCGTAGGCCGAGTCGTCTGGCAGGTGCACGGGCGCGTGCTTCACCTGTCGCTTGGGCAGGCCGCCACCGAGCTTGGCCCGGCGCTCGAGGGCGTACTTGATGACGTCGTCATCGGCGCCCGGGTGGTAGTAGGGCGCGTTGTAGGGATCCTTCTCGAGCTGCTCGTCACTGATCGGGAGGTTCAGCGAGTCGCGGAAACCCTTCAGGTCCGCCAGCGTGAACTTCTTCATCTGGTGGGTGGCGTTGCGTCCCGCGAAGGACTGCCCCAGGCCGTAGCCCTTGATGGTCTTGGCGAGGATGACCGTCGGCTGGCCGGTGTGGGCGAGCGCGGCCTTGTAGGCGGCATAGACCTTGTGGAAGTCGTGGCCGCCGCGCTTGAGCTTCCACCAGATGTCCTCGTCGGACCAGTCGGCGACCATCTTGCGGGTGCGCGGGTCGCGGTCGAAGAAGTGCTCGCGCACGTACTTCCCGTCGTTGGCGCGGAAGGTCTGGTAGTCGCCGTCGCTGGTGGAGTTCATCAGGTGGACGAGGGCGCCGTCGCCGTCTGCCGCGAGCAGCGGGTCCCACCCGCGGCCCCACACGACCTTGATGACGTTCCAGCCCGCGCCGCGGAAGAAGGCCTCGAGCTCCTGGATGATCGAGCCGTTGCCGCGCACCGGCCCGTCGAGGCGTTGGAGGTTGCAGTTGATGACGAAGGTGAGGTTGTCGAGCTCCTCGTTGCCGGCCAGCTGGAGCAGGCCGCGCGACTCGGGCTCGTCCATCTCGCCGTCGCCCAGGAAGGCCCACACGTGCTGGTCGGTGGTGTCCTTCATGCCGCGCGCGTGGAGGTAGCGGTTGAACTGCGCCTGGTAGATCGCGTTCATCGGCCCGATGCCCATCGACACCGTCGGGAACTCCCAGAAGTCGGGCATCAGCCGGGGGTGGGGGTAGGACGGGAGTGCGAGCGGCTTGCCGTCGACGATGTGTGACTTCTCCTGGCGGAAGCCGTCGAGGCGCTGCTCGGAGATCCGGCCCTCGAGGTAGGCGCGGGCGTACATGCCGGGGGAGGCGTGGCCCTGGAAGAACACCTGGTCGCCACCGCCCGGGTGGTCCTTGCCGCGGAAGAAGTGGTTCATACCCACCTCGTAGAGGGTGGCCGCCGAGGCATACGTCGAGATGTGCCCTCCCACACCGATGCCCGGTCGCTGCGCCCGGTGCACGATCATCGCGGCATTCCACCGCAGGTAGGCGCGGAAGCGTCGCTCGACGTCCTCGTCGCCGGGGAACCACGGCTCCTGTTCCGGGCTGATCGTGTTCACGTAGTCAGTGGTCGTCAGTGAGGGGACCCCCACCTGCATGGCGCGCGCTCGCTCGAGCAGTCGCAGCATCAGGTACCGAGCGCGCATCCGACCCGGGCCGTCGATGACCGAGTCGAGGCTGTCGAGCCACTCTTGGGTCTCGGAGGGGTCGATGTCCGGCAGGTGGGTCGGGAGGCCGTTGAGGATGGGGCCGACGTCTTCGCGGGGTGACACGCGCAGGTCCTTTCACCGATCACGAGCCGTGCCCCGGAGAGGGCCGGTGATCCCCATCCTTCACCTCTTGGGCGTCTCGTTCGCAACCGGGTGCAACCTACTCGCCGGTATGGGGCCCAGACGTCCTGCGCGCGTGTAGACCGAGAGCAGCGGAGCCCGGGTGAAGGCCACGAGGGTCACCCCGGAGTCCTGCGCGAGCGCCACGGCGAGCGAGGTCGGAGCGCCCACGGCAACCACGACCGGGATGCCGGTCACCGCGGCCTTCTGGATGATCTCGAAACTCGCGCGGGAGGACACGACCAGCACGGTCCCGGCGAAGGGCAGGCTGCGCTCACGGGAGAGCGCACCCACGACCTTGTCGACCGCGTTGTGCCGGCCGACGTCCTCGCGGACCGACAGGACCACGCCGTCGGCGGTGAACAGCCCAGCCGCGTGCACCCCCCCGGTGAGCTCGAAGACCGGCTGGTGCCGGCGCAGCACCTCCGGGAGGCCGGCCACGACGCTGGGTGAGAGAACGACCGGGTCCTGCCCCACGGCATACCGACCGGCCCGGCGGACCGCATCGATCGAGGACGAGCCGCACACCCCGCAGGCGCTCGTCATCGGCTCGGTGCGCTCGCGCAGCGGACGGTGCAGGGCGACGCCGGGGCCGAGCGCCACGTCGACGACGTTGAACGTCGCCGTGCCGTCCTCCCCGAGGTCGGTGCAGTGCATGAGGGTCGCGACCTCGTCGGCGGAGTGCAGCAGCCCCTCGGTGAGCAGGTGCCCGAGGGTCAGGTCGAAGTCGTCGCCAGGGGTGCGCATCGTGGTCGTCACGGTGTCCGTCCCCACCCGGATCTCCAGGGGCTCCTCCACGGCGATGGTGTCGGGCCGCTCGACGACGCGCCCCGTGGAGACGTTCCACCGGCTGCGCCGCACCCGCGTCGTGACCCTGCCCATACGAGTCATCAAAACACACGGGAGTGACCGGGTGACGGCGCTGCTGAGGCAGACTGGGCTCATGTCCGACCCGACCCCCACAGCCACGTCGAACACGGCATCGGTGACCTTGCGTGGGGGCGACCTCCCGTGGCGACCTGTCTCGCCGACCCTGGTGCGCGTGCGCCTCATCGCGCTGGCGGTCGTGGTGCTCCCCCTGCTGGTGGCCGCGATCGTCGTCGCGGTCCTCGTCACACCGTGGGTGTGGATCGGGGCCGGGGCCATCGTGCTCGTCGGTGCATGGGCCGCCTGGCTCATCGGGCGCCAGGTCAGCGCCATCTCCTGGGTGGAGCTAGAGGAGGAGATCGTCATCCGCAAGGGACGACTCTTCCGCACGCTGGTGAGCGTCCCCTACGGCCGCCTCCAGTACGTCGACATCCAGAGCGGCCCCCTGATGCGGGCATCGGGCATCGCATCCTGCGAGATCCACACCGCCTCCCCGGAGAGCGGCGGGTCGCTGCCCGGGCTGCCGGTGGCAGAGGCCGAGGCGCTTCGGGCCCGCCTCGCAGCCCGCGGCGAGGCCCAGCGAGCCGGCCTGTGAGCGAAGCGCACCCGGTCCTGCCCGCGCCACCGCGCCCGGCGCCCGCGGATGCCGACGACTGGCAACGGTTACACCCGCTCTCGCCGCTGCTCAGGGGTGGGCTCGTGGTGCTGGCGGTGCTCGGGTATGCCGCCTCGCAGCTCTTCGACCGGGTCCTGTCCAGTGTCGGCATGGACGTCGGCATCCCCGGTGTCAGCGGCGGGAACGACCCGGGCGATGTCAATGACCCCGCGGGTGCGCTCATCTCCCATCCCCTGATCGCGCTGCTGCTCGTGCTCCTGGTGATCGCGGCGATCGCTGGCGGAAACTACGTGGCGTGGCGGTTCTCGCGGTTTCGGGTCGGGCCCCGGCAGGTCGAGCTGCGCCAGGGTGTGCTCTTCCGCCAGCACCGTCAGGTGCCGTTCGAGCGGGTCCAGGCGGTCGAGCTCTCGCGGCCCATCCTTGCCCGGTTGCTGGGCCTCGCGCAGGTCGTCGTGCAGTCGGCCGGCGGGTCGGACTCCAACCTGCGGCTGTCCTTCCTGTCCCTGGGTCGCGCGGAGCGGGTGCGCGACGACCTGTTGGCCCTCGCCGGGGCCTCCGACGAAGCCTCCGCACCAACAGGGATGCCGGGCGTCGCCCCGACCGATGACGCGGCACTGCCGGACGGCGTGCCAGCACCACCGTGGGCGGCTCCGCGCGGGGCGGGGGTCGCCCAGCCGCTCCTCGAGGTGCCCAACGGGCGGCTCTTCGTGGCGACGATCCTGCACGGGTCCACGATCGTGCTCGCCGTGCTGGTCATCGCAGCACTGTCGGGGTTCGGGTTCGCACGCTTCGGTGGGATCGTCTTCGCGGGCCTGCCGGCCCTGGTGCCCATCGCGTTCGGCGTGGGCGTCGGACGGGTCAAGGAGCTGCTCACCCACGGCAACTTCCACCTCGCCGAGACCGGCACCGGGTTGCGGATCCAGCACGGCCTCACCGACCTCCGGACGACGACCATCCCGATCCACCGCATCCAGGCCCTGGACCTGGTCCAGCCATTGTGGTGGCGACCGCTCGGTTGGTGGCGCATCCGGGTCAACGTGGCCGGTATCGCGTCGGGCGCGGACGGGGATGGGGAGTCGGAGACGACGCTGCTCCCCGTCGGCAGCCTGGAGGACGCGCTCCATGTCATCTCGAGGCTGGGGCACGGGTCGGGTGTGGAGGTGCTGCGCGAGGCGGCCCTTGGCAGCGAACCCGCGCCGGGGTGGCGGTCCGCCTCGCCGCGCGCGAAGGTCTTCGACCCGCTCTCCTGGCGGCGGAATGCCTGGACCCTCACCGACAGTGCCGTGGTCCTGCGCAGCGGACGGCTCACCCGCCGTGCGGTCACGGTCCCCCATGCACGCGTGCAGTCGATGACCCTGCAGCAGGGACCGATCGAGACCCGGATGGGGCTCGCTTCGGTGACCGTGGTGTCCACTCCGGGGCCGGTCCAGGGCAGTCTCGCGCACCTCGAGGTCGGCAGGGCGCACCTGTTCCTGGAGCAGGTATCGGCCGCTGCCAGGGTCGCCCGCCGCGCCGTATCGACCCTCTCCGACGACCCCCACCTTGCACCGGACGCATCAGAATTGGTGGACTAGTGCTCGACCACACCCACACGAGAGGCATGTGACGACGTGAACAGCCCAGCGCCATCCCCGGCGGACCCCGGATCGGCCGGTGTCGGAGCCGCGGACCTGCTCGGGATCGCCCGTGACCGGGTCGTCCAGGAGTTCGGGTACGACACCGACGCCGACGACACCTTCCGGTTCGCCGTCGAGGACCTCTGTGGCGCGGAGCTGGAGGACGAGGACTACACGGGGGTCTCGGACATCGTCCTGTTGTGGTTCCGGCAGGGTGACGGTGACCTGGTCGATGCACTCGTCGACATGGTCAGCTCCATCGATGATGGCGGCTTCGTCGTGCTGCTCACTCCCAAGGGCACCCCGGAGCAGGTCGAGGCGAGCGAGATCGACGAGGCAGTCATCACGGCCGGGCTGCACGCTGGGGGGACCTTCCAGGTGGGGGCCGACTGGCGCGCCCACAAGCTCATCGCTCCGCGGGCCGCGGGCCGCCGCTAGCCGTTCTCGTGTCGGAACGGTGACGGTCCGCACGCTCGGTCCCCCAGCGTCGGCGGGTGCTGGCAGGATGGCGGTCATGTCCTCGCACGTCACTCCTCTCAGCATCGGCCAGGTGGCTCCCGACTTCACACTGCCCGACCAGAACGGCGTCGACGTGCGCCTGAGTGACCTCACCGCGGACAAGAACGTCGTCATCGTCTTCTACCCCTTCGCCTTCTCCGGCATCTGCACCGGTGAGCTCGACGAGATCCGGGACCATCTGGAGCGCTTCGTGTCCGACGACCTGCAGGTCGTCTGCATCTCCTGCGACGCGATGTTCAGCCAGCGGGCCTGGGCGGACCTGCACGGCTACTTCTTCCCGATCCTCGCCGACCACTGGCCCCACGGTGCGGTGACCCGCTCCTACGGGGTCTTCAACGAGGCGTCTGGAGCGCCGGTGCGCGGCACCTTCCTGGTCGGGCGCGACGGCCTCGTGCACTGGACCCTCGTCAACGGACCGGGGGAGCGGCGCGACTTCACCTCGCTTCCGCTCGAGGTGGCCGCGATCTCCTGATCGGGCGGCCTCCTGACAGAATGTCCGCGGTCGGCGGGATCTCCTGGAGGATGTC
>JBDSVV010000242.1:0-4750 GCA_039927035.1 Ornithinibacter sp.
CCGAGCGCGGTCGGTCGTGTCCTCGCCGAGGTAGTCAATGGTGGCGAGCCGGTTGGTGGCCCGCAGCTCGGCCACGGTCGCGACGGCATCCGGCACCGAGTCGCCGGGCACGTAGCGGGTCACCACCGATCGGCTCACCGGTGCCATCGTCACGGCCTTTCGCACGAGGTCGGAGTCGGATATCTGGAGCAAGGCTCCGCGCAGGAGGTCACTGGGGTCCACGGGGTCAGGCTAGCCACCCCGCACCCCGACTGCCGGACCCAGCCGCGCACGAGTGTGTCCGGGCGGGGTCCGTCTAGGGTGTGCGCCGTCGCAGGGTCAGGCTGCCGAGCACGAGCGCGAAGACGATCCACAGCACGACCACCGAGAGGCTCACCGCCACGCCGCCGAGGGGCTCGGGGTTCGTGGTGACCTCTTTCATCGCGTCCACGGCATACGACAGGGGCAGCACGTTCGAGACCAGTTCCAGGGCCCGCGGCATCTCCTCGCGCGGCACGAGGAGCCCACACACGAGGAACTGGGGAAAGATGAACGCGGGCATGAACTGCACCGCTTGGAACTCCGTGCGGGCGAACCCGCTGGCGAGCAGGCCCAGAGCCGTGCCGAGGACCGCATCCAGCACCGCGATGACGACCAGCACCCACAGCGGTCCGGCGACGTCCAGTCCGCAGACCCACACGGCGAAGCTCGTCGCGACGAGCGCCTGGATGACCGCCATGGCCCCGAAGGCGATGGCGTAACCAAGCATCAGGTCGCCCTTGCCCAATGGCGTGGTGAGGAGCCGTTCCAGGGTGCCTGAGGTGCGTTCGCGCAGGGTCGCGACGCTGGTGACGACGAACATCACGACGAAGGGGAAGACACCGAGCAGGGCGGCGCCGATGTGGTCGAAGACCGGAACCGGGGAGTCGGCGTAGATCCAGGCGAGCAGGCCGATGAGCGCGCAGGGCACCACGAGCATGAGCGCGACGGTTCGATGGTCCCCGCGGAGCTGCCGGATGATCCGCGCGGCGGTGGCGAGGGTGACCCGAGGGTTCATGCCCGCTCACCGTCCTTCGCGGTCTCCGCGTCGATCAGAGCCAGGAATGCGTGCTCGGCATCCGCGGCCCCCGTGCGCTCGAGCAGCTCGGGCAGGGTCGAGTCGCTGAGGATCTCGCCCTCACGCAGCAGCAGGAGCCGGTCGCAGCGGACCGCCTCGTCCATGACGTGGCTCGACACCAGCACGGTGCGACCATCGGCCGCAAGCCGCCGGAACAGCTCCCACAGGTCTCTCCGGAGGACGGGGTCGAGGCCGACGGTCGGCTCGTCCAGCACGAGCACCTGCGGGTTGCCCACGAGGGCGCAGGCCAGGCTGACCCGCGAGTGCTGGCCGCCGGAGAGGTTCTCCACCCGCGCGTGGGCACTGGCCGCGAGGTCGACGTCGGAGATCGCCTTCGTGGCCGCGTCGTCGCCGGCGCCGAGAACCGCGGCGAAGTAGCGCACGTTGTCGGTGACGGACAGGTCGGCGTAGACGCTGGGAGCCTGGGTCAGGTAGGCGACGGTGTGCCGCAGGGCTGGCGACCCCGCCTGCTCTCCGAGGACGGTCACGGTGCCGCTCTTGATCACCTGCACGCCGACGATCGCGCGCATCAGCGTGGACTTGCCCCCGCCACTCGGCCCGAGAAGCCCCACCACCTGGCCCCGAGGGACCCGCACGGAGAGGTCGGGGAGCACCTCCTTACCACCACGCACCACCCTCAGGTGCTCGACGACGATCGCGTCATCGCCAACCATTTTATTCGCCATACTCGGAAATATCCCACACCTCACCCACTTTGTCTGCAGAAAAGGGCCGGCCGGTGCCCAAGGTTCCGGCGGGTCGCCACGACGCGGCAGAGGTGTCGGGCAGCGGTTCAGGTGGCAGCGGCGCCGAGGTGGAGGCGGGCGAAGGCGAGCGACTCCGCGAGGTCGACCTCACGCTGTTCCTCGCCCCCGCGCCGGGTGGCGACCTCGACGACGACGTGGCCCCTGAAACCCTGGGCCGCCAGGGTCTCGAGCACCTCTGCGCACGGCTGCTTCCCGCGACCCGGCACGAGGTGCTCATCACGCGGCGATCCCAGGCCGTCGGCAAGGTGGAGGTGGGTGAGGCGCGGGCCGAGTCGGTGCACCATCTCCATCGCGTCGGAGCCCGCGGTCGCCGTGTGCGAGAGGTCGAGGGTCACGTGGTCGTAGGGCTGGGGCACCGGATCCCAGTGCGGCAGATAGGCCTCCAGCTCGCGAGAACGCGGGGCGCGCCACGGATACATGTTCTCCACTGCCAGCGTGATGCCCGAGTCGTGCTCACGCAGCGCCACCCCGTCGACGAACCCCGCGGCGTACTCTCGCTGCCACCGGAACGGCGGGTGCAGCACGACGGTGTCCGCCCCCAGCTCGTGCGCGAGCTCGATGGAGCGGTCGACCTTCTCCCACGGGTCGGTGCCCCAGACCCGTTGCGTCACCAGCAGGGTCGGGGCATGGATCGACACGACCGGTATGCCATGCAGCTCGCTCAGTGCCCGCAGGGCGCCCGCCTCGCGGGTCATCGGGTCCGTCCACACCATGACCTCGACACCGTCGTAGCCCAGACGCGCCGCACGGGCGAAGGCGCTCGGAGCGTTCTCCGGGTAGACCGACGCCGACGAGAGGGCCACGAGGGTCCGCCGGCGGGCGCTGTCGGTCGACGCCGTGCGCGCGCCGCGTCGTGACCCACCCCTTGTCGTCATCGGGCTAGCTCATCCCGCCGACGCGGCGCAGGCTGATGCCCTCGCGCAGGACCTCGTGCCCGGGTTCCGGGAGCGGCTGGGCGCCGGAGGCTGCGTCGAGCACGAGGAGGTGGATCATGGTGGATCCGATGTCGATCACCCCGAAGCGCATACGCACCACGGTAGTGGCAGTTCGGGATCGCCCCTAGGGTGGAGCCGTGCCCGAAACCCCCCTGGACATTCCCCGTACCTGGGCCGAGTTCACCGATCCCACCGACAACGGGCAACGGTTCCGGGTGGACCTCACGTGGCTCACCTCGAGCTGGACCTGCATCTTCGGCTCCGGGTGCGAGGGCATCTACGCCGACCGGCCCGATGACGGCTGCTGCACCCTCGGGGCGCACTTCACCGACGACGACGACGTCGAGCGGGTCCGCGCGGTCGTCGGCGACCTCGGTGAGGACGAGTGGCAGATGCACCCGGGTCGCGGGAAGCGCGGCGACAAGGACCCCGCCAGGGTCTCGGCGTGGACCGAGCTGGAGGACGGTGCGCGCAAGACCAAGGTCGTCGACGGCGCCTGCATCTTCCTCAACCGACCGGGATTCCCCGCCGGCGCCGGCTGCGCCCTCCACCAGCACGCCGTGGTCACCGGCCGCCCCCCGCACACGGTCAAGCCCGATGTCTGCTGGCAGCTCCCGACGCGGCGCAGCTATCGCACGGTCGAGCAGCCCGACGACACGTCCTACGTGGAAGTGACCATCGCGGAGTACGACCGCCGCGGATGGGGGCCCGGAGGCCACGACCTGGACTGGTACTGCTCCGGCAACCCCAAGGCCCACGTCGGCGCCGAGCCCGTGTATCGGAGCAACCGCGCCGAGCTCGTCGAGCTGATGGGCGAGGACGCGTACGGCGTGCTGGTGCTCCGCTGCGAGGCGCACCTGTCCACCGTGCGGCGGGCACGCTCGGCGGGAGCGCGTGAGCTGCTCCCCCTCCTCGTGCACCCTGCCACCCTCGAGGCCGGCACCGTCGGTGGCCGCCGGGTGCGCGTGCCGCGCAAGACCGCCAGCCCGGCGGCGACTCCTACGTCCAAGAGGCCGGCGCGCCCCGAGCGCACGCCGTGACCCACAGGCACGTGAAATACAGCCACGTGAACTACGGCCACGCGACCTGCACGGCGTGATCCGAGCCAGTGATCCGCAGCCCCAACATCTGGGACTCCCCCGACGTCTACGAGGTGGAGAACAGCGCAAGCGACCGGGCAGGGATCCTCGACTCGACCATGGCCGCCCTTCATCCGTTCGCAGGTTCCACCGTGGTCGACATCGGGTGCGGGAGCGGGTTCCACCTGCCTCGGTTCGCTGCGAAGGGCGCACGGGTGCTGGGCATCGAGCCGTACCTCCCGCTCGTGAAGCGGGCTCAGGCGCGGATCACCGAAGCCGGCTCTCCCTCGGTGGTGCTCGCTGGTGGTGCCGAGCGCCTTCCCCTGCGTGAACGCAGCATCGACGTCGCTCACGCTCGCTGGGCCTACTTCTTCGGCGCCGGCTGCGAGCCCGGTCTCAAGGAACTGACCCGGGTGATCCGTCCGGGTGGGATGGCCTTCATCATCGACAACGACGCGACGAGATCGACGTTCGGCTCATGGTTCAGGCTGGCTCACCCGGCTTACGATCCGGTTGCGGTACAACGCTTCTGGCACCGCCAAGGGTTCACAACCGAGAGGTTGACAATCGCCTGGTCCTTCGACAGCAGGGAGGACCTCGACGCCGTGACGCGCATCGAGCTCCCACCCGCCATGGCGGACTCGGTCCTGAAGGCGCACGAAGGACTGACGGTGGACTACGGCGTGGCACTGCGCTGGCGATGCTACTGAACTGCTCAGAAGGGTGGCGGGTCGGCGCTCGTTGTGCGTGATCGTCTTCGTTCGCGGCTGTGGCAGGTGTCGGGTGGGGTGTCGCAGAGGCGGTAGGTGGTCTGCGGTGCTCGGGTGTCGACCTTTGCTCGGTGTCGGTGGCTGCGGCCGCCGAGGTGGTGTT
>JBDSVV010000243.1:0-4602 GCA_039927035.1 Ornithinibacter sp.
CGCACCTGGTATGGGCGCTGGAGTCCCTCGTCGACGGGCGGGTCGTCAACCGCATCCGGGTCGACGACGAGACACGTCGCTGGGCCAAGGCGGCGCTCGACCAGATGCTCGCCCTGCCCGGCGAGACCGGCAAGGACTGACCCGCACCTTCCCCGTTCTCCCCGACTTCGTCTGTGGAGACGTCGGTGACCCGCAGTTTCCGGGGCGTGTCACGGCATCCTGACAGACGAAGTCGGGGAGGACCGGGGTAACGGTCAGGTGTGGACGAGGCCGTCAGGGCCGATGTGGGGGTTGTGCGCGGTCGGCACCCGCTCACCCTGCGCCGGCGGACCCGGGGGCGTGCCGTCACCGAAGGGTGAGCCGCCGAGCCGTTCACGACCGTGGGGTGCGCCCCACCCGGACAGGTCGGGACCGGCCGGGACGACCCCGGTGGGGTTGATGTCGCGGTGGACCTCGTAGTAGTGGCTCTTGATCTGCACGAAGTCGGTGGTGTCACCGAAGCCGGGAGTCGCGAAGAGGTCTCGGGCGTAGGCCCACAGCACCGGCATCGCGCTGAGGGTGCTCCGGTTGCACTTGAAGTGGCCGTGGTAGACCGCGTCGAAGCGCGCCAGGGTGGTGAAGAGGCGCACGTCTGCCTCGGTGATGCTCTCGCCCACGAGGTAGCGCCGGGTGGCCAGCCGCCCCTCGAGCCAGTCCAGGGCAGTGAACAGGCGGTCGTATGCCGTGTCGTAGGCCTCCTGGGTGCCGGCGAACCCGCAGCGGTAGACCCCGTTGTTGACCTCGGTGTAGACCCGCCCGTTGACCTCGTCGATCTCCCGCCGGTGCGGCTGCGGGTAGAGGTCGGGGGCGCCGTCACGGTGGTGCTCCCGCCACTGCGTGCCGAGGTCGAGGGTGATCACGGGGAAGTCGTTCGTCACCACCGCTTTGCTGCGGACGTCGACGATGGCGGGCACCGTGATGCCGCGCGGATAGCCTGGCTGGCGCACCTCGTACGCGTCCTTGATCCGTGGGATGCCCAGCACCGGGTCGAGCCCGCCCGGGTCGAGGTCGAAGGTCCATGAGCTCGCGTCGTGCGTGGGCCCGCAGACGCCCATCGAGATGGCGTCCTCCAGGCCGAGGAGGCGGCGCACGATGATGGCGCGGTTGGCCCACGGACAGGCCCGTGCGACCACGAGCCGGTAGCGGCCCGCCTCGACGGGCCACTGCGAGGACCCGTCGGCGGTGATCCGGTCGGTGATGTAGGCGGTGTCGCGCTGGAAGTCCTCCTCGACGTATCGACCCGGGCTCATCCGCGCCCCTCGTGCGGGAGGGCGCCCAACCGGGCCAGCAACACGGCTTCGGCGACACAGACCTTCTCGAACTCGCCGAGGTGGAGGGACTCGTTCGCGCCGTGTGCCCGCGCATCGGGGTCCTCGACCCCGGTCACGAGGATGGCGGCCTCGGGGAAGCACCCGGCGAAGGCCGCAACGAACGGGATCGAACCGCCGACCCCGATGTCGACCGGCTCCACACCCCACGCGTCGCGGAACGCGGCCCGCGCCTGGTCGTAGACCGGTCCGCGTGCGTCGGCCGAGAAGCCGAGACCGCCCTCGTCGAAGGTCACCTCGACCCGGGCTCCCCAGGGTGCGTGCTCGAGCAGGTGGGTGCGCAGGAGGTCGAAGGCCTCGGTGTCGACCTCGTCAGGGGCGATGCGCATCGACACCTTCGCGGCGGCCGTGGCCACCAGGGTGTTCGACGACCTCGCGATCGTGGGGGCGTCGATGCCGATGGTCGTGATCGAGGGCTTGGTCCAGATCCGCGAGAGCAGGGAGTCCGAGCCGATGGTCGACACCCCGTCGAGCAGGCTGGACTCGGCGCGCAACCGCTCCTCGGAGTAGTCCAGGTGCGCCGCGTGCCCCGAGCGCAACCCGGCGACAGCCACATTGCCCTCCTCGTCGTGCAGGGTGGCGAGCAGGCGCACGAGTGCTGTGATCGCGTCGGGGACCGCTCCGCCGAACATGCCGGAGTGGACCCCGTGCTCGAGGGTGGAGACGGTGATCACCGCGCGCACCATGCCGCGCAGCGTCGTCGTGAGCGCCGGTTCGCCGATGCCCCAGTTGGTGGAGTCCGCCAGCACGATGGCATCGGCGCGGAGCCGCTCGCCGTGCCGCTCCAGGATCGTGGGCAGCGAGTTGGACCCGATCTCCTCCTCCCCCTCGACGAAAACCGTGACGCCCACCGGCAGCGAACCCGCGTGGGCGCGCAACGCGGCGACGTGGGCCATCAGTCCGGCCTTGTCATCGGCCGCGCCGCGGCCGTAGAGCCGGCCTCCGCGCTCCGTCGGCTCGAAGGCAGGGCTGTCCCACAGGGCGTCGTCGCCGGGGGGCTGGACGTCGTGATGGGCGTAGAGCATGACCGTGCGGGACCCGGTCGGGCCGTCGACGTGGCCGATCACCGCGGGGCGCCCGCCCTCTCGCACGATCTCGACCTCCAGGCCCTCGGCGCGCAGCAGCGCAGCGGTGGCCTCGGCGCTGGCCTCGACGTGCGCCTGGTCGAACGCATCCAGCGACACGCTCGGGATGCGGGTCAGGGCTTCGAGGTCGGCCCGGACCCCCGGCATCAGGGCAGCAACGGACTCTCGAAGGGTGGCGATCTGGTCAGCGGGCAGCACGTCGGTCACGTCGGTGACCCTACCCAGAGCAGCGACACCGCAGGCGGGCACGTGCACGGCATACCGAGCGGTGCACCTACAGTGGAGGCGTGTTCGGACGCCGCAAGACCACCAACGACCAGCTGGTCGACGCCCTCCACCCCGAGCGGGAGGGGGCCAAGAACCGGCCCACGCCGAAGCGCCGGGACCAGGAGGCCGCCCGCAAGCAGCCGCTGGTGATCGTTGACCGCAAGGAAGCCAAGAAGGTCGACAAGGCCAAGCGGGGCGAGCAGGCGGCGCGCACCCGCAAGGCGATGCTCACCGGCGCCGAGGCGGACCTGCCCGCTCGCGACAAGGGCCCCGTGCGGCGCTACATCCGCGACTCGATCGACGCACGGCGCAACCTCGCCGAGTTCATGCTGCCGGTCATGCTCGTCGTGCTCGCCCTGAGCTTCGCGCGCACCAGCACCATCCTGCTCCTCGTCACGACGCTCACCTACACGATCCTCGCCGTCGCCATCCTCGACACGTTCCTGATGTGGCGACGACTCAAGGCAAAGGTCGAGGAGAAGTTCGGCGAGGGCACCGGCAAGGGCAACGGCATGTATGCCGCGATGCGCGCCTTCCAGATGCGCCGCACCCGGATGCCGCGGGCGCAGGTCGAGCGCGGCCAGTCCCCCCGCTGAACCCGGGTCTCCCGTTCCCCGGACAGGGTCCGACGGAGACGTCTGGGCGGCGTGCTCACGCGCGCGGGCCACACCGTCGTCCCGACGACGCCGCCGGGGCGTGGCTCAGGGCGCGGGATCCAGGCTCATCGGCCCATAGGCCTTCGCACCGTCGCGGTGCAGGGTCACCGATGCCACCCCGGCGCCGGTCAGGTCCTGCCACACCTCGCCGAACCAGTTCTCGGCGTCGGACTGCGTGGGGAACGCGGTCTGGGAGAGCAGCTCCCCGCTCATCGACGCGCCGTGCTGGTCGGCATAGCTCCACGTCCATGCCTCGCTCATGACGGACGCACCCCGACCTCGACGAAGGGAGGCTTGCTCACCGTCGCGGGCACGCCCCGTCCGCGCACGTCGATGACGACCTCGTCACCCAGGGTCACCGAGCGGTCGAGCAACGCCAGCGCCACCCCCTGACGCAGGGTCGGCGAGAAGGTCCCCGAGGTGACCTCGCCCACCACACCGCCGGTGGAGTCCTTCACCGGGCAGTGCGAGCGAGGAATGCCCCGACCGGAGACGACCAGGCCGCGCATCAGCCGGGTCGCCTTGGCTGAGCGTTCGGCGGTCAGGGCCCCTTTGCCCCAGAAGGTCTCCTTGTCCCACCCGACGGCCCAGGCCGCCCCCGCCATGACGGGGGTGATCTCCAACGAGAGGTCGTTGCCGTGCAGGGGGTAGCCCATCTCGGTGCGCAGGGTGTCTCGCGCCCCGAGACCGCACGGCTTGCCCCCCTGCTCCGCCACTGCTCCGGCCAGGGCGTCCCACACCGAGCCGGTGACGTCCCAGGCCGGCACGATCTCGTAACCCCGCTCCCCCGTGTACCCGGTGCGGCAGACGATCACCGGCATACCCTCCCAGAGGGTCTCGACGAAGCTCATGTAGTCGTGGTCGACGGGCAACCCGAGAGCGCGCAGCACCTCCTCGGACCGGGGGCCCTGCACGGCGATGACGCCGTAGCGGTCGTGAAGGTTCTCGACGAGGATGCCCTCCGGAGCGGCCGCAGTGAGGAGGTCGACGACGCGGCCGGTGTTCGCGGCATTCGGGATCAGGAACACATCCTCCTCGGAACGGAGGTAGGCGATGAGGTCGTCGACCACGCCACCGGTCTCGGTGCAGCACATCGTGTACTGCGCCTGACCGGGCCCGATCCGGCGCACGTCGTTGGTGAGGCAGGTGTTGACGAAGTCGGCTGCACCTGGTCCTGACACCCGAGCCTTGCCCAGGTGCGAGACGTCGAAGATACCGACCTCCTCG
>JBDSVV010000244.1:0-4478 GCA_039927035.1 Ornithinibacter sp.
GAGGACGATGGCCGTCACCGTCAACGGTTCGCTGCCGGACGGGGTCACCGCGAAGGACCTGGTGCTCACCCTGATCGCGCACACCGGCACCGGAGGCGGACAAGGCTTCATCGTCGAGTATCGAGGACCAGCCATCGAGGAGCTCTCGATGGAGGCCCGGATGACGATCTGCAACATGTCGATCGAGTGGGGTGCCAAGGCCGGTCTGATCGCGCCCGACCAGACCACCTTCGACTACATCGAGGGCCGTCCCGAGGCACCGACCGGTCGGGACTGGGACGCGGCGCTCGAGCACTGGCGCACCCTGGTCACCGACGACGACGCCGCCTTCGACGAGGAGATCGTCCTCGATGCCAGTGAGATGACCCCCTTCGTCACGTGGGGGACGAACCCGGGACAGGGCGTCCCGTTGGGTGCCCACGTCCCGAGCCCGGAGGACTTCGAGGACGAGGGTGACCAGATCGCCGCGGAGAAGGCCCTGGAGTACATGGGCCTGGAGGCCGGCACGCCGATGCGTGAGGTGCGGGTGGACACCGTCTTCGTCGGCTCCTGCACCAACGGCCGGATCGAGGACCTGCGCGCCGCCGCGGCAGTCGTCAAGGGCCGGCACGTCGCCAACGACACCCGGCTGCTGGTCGTGCCCGGATCCACCCGGGTCCGGCTGCAGGCCGAGGACGAGGGCCTCGACGTGATCTTCAAGGAGGCCGGTGGCGAGTGGCGTGGAGCGGGTTGCTCGATGTGCCTGGGCATGAACCCCGACCAGCTCGAGCCGGAGGAGCGCAGCGCCTCCACCTCGAACCGCAACTTCGAGGGCCGACAGGGCAAGGGCGGTCGCACCCATCTCGTCTCCCCGTTGGTCGCCGCCGCGACCGCCGTGACCGGCACGCTCGCCGCACCGACCGACCTGCCGCCCCTGGGCTGAGTGGCTCCGAACCGAGAAGAGGAAAGCATGGAGAAGTTCACCCGCCATACCGGAACCGGGCTCCCGCTGCGACGCAGCAACGTGGACACGGACCAGATCATCCCGGCGGTGTACCTCAAGCGGGTGACCCGCACCGGCTTCGAGGACGGGTTGTTCGCGGCTTGGCGCAGGGACCCGCAGTTCGTGATCAACCGGTCCGAGTACGACGGAGCCACCGTCCTCGTGGCCGGCCCCGACTTTGGCACCGGATCGTCACGGGAGCACGCCGTGTGGGCGTTGATGGACTACGGATTCAAGGTGGTGCTCTCGAGCAGGTTCGCGGACATCTTCCGCGGCAACTCCGGCAAGGCCGGACTGGTCGCGGCCCAGGTGACGCAGGACGTCGTGGAGCAGCTGTGGAAGCTGATCGAGACCGACCCCACCACCCAGATCATCGTCGACCTGCAGGAGCGGTCGATCCAGGCGGGTGCGCTCACCGCGCCCTTCGAGATCGACGACTACACGCGCTGGCGCTTGCTCGAAGGGCTCGACGACATCGGCATCACCTTGTCCCACGAGGAGGACGTGGCGACCTACGAGTCGACCCGACCTTCCTGGAAGCCGGCGACTCTCTGAGGGTTTCGTACGGTTTTCCCACATACACAAGGGAAAACCGCGTGTGGTCATTGTGACGGAGGCAACTTTTCCCTAGCGTGCCAGGGAGTAGTCGAGCAACTGCTCGACCCGAAGACGTTCACGGAAGGGAAGCTTGTGAACAAGAGTCAGCTGATCGACACCCTCGCGGACCGCTATGAAGGCAACCGCAAGCAGGCCGCACACGCGCTGGAGTCGGTGATCGACACGATCACCCGCGAGGTCGCGAAGGGCGAGAAGGTCGCCATCACAGGGTTCGGCTCCTTCGAGAAGCGCATCCGCGACGCACGCTGGGTGCGCAACCCCCGCACCGGCGAGCGCCTCAAGGCCAAGAAGACCGCGATCCCGAAGTTCAGTGCGGGCGCCGACCTGAAGGCAGTCGTCTCCGGAGCCAAGAAGCTGCCCAAGCTCACCCTCGACGCAGCGAAGGCAGCCACCGGCACCGGTGCGAAGAAGGCCTCCTCCACCTCCAAGTCGGCGGCGAAGAAGACCTCGTCGACCACGAAGTCGGCGGCGAAGAAGGGCTCGTCGGCCACGAAGTCGGCCGCGAAGAAGACCTCCTCGACGACGAAGTCGGCCGCGAAGAAGGCCACGCCGGCGAAGAAGACCGCCGCGAGGAAGTCCAGCCCGGCGACGAAGACCGCCGCGAAGAAGTCCAGCCCCGCGAAGAAGACCAGCACCGCCAAGAAGTCCCCCGCCAAGAAGAGCACGACGAGTCGGACCGCGAAGAAGTCCTGAGCAGCCTCACCACGAAGCGCCACCCCACGAAGGGCCTGCCCCATCTCGGGCGGGCCCTTCGTGATGTCGAGGACGGCTGCCCTCAGTGCAGGGTGAGGATCTGCAGCCGGGTGACCTGGCCGTCGTCGGTGTCGAGCCGGACGCGCTGCCCGGGCCGCAGCAGCCGGAGGCCGCTGCCCGTCAGGGCGTTGGACGCGAACGGCAGCTCGGCACCGTCGTCGAGAAGCACCGACCCGGCGCGGGTGGACTCGTCGAACGTGAAGACGGTGGCCTGCAGGACGTCTCGTACGACGCCGGCGAGCGGCGTGCGCAGACGGAGGGCCTCCGCCACCTGCGTCGTACGTCGCCCTACCCCGAGGGACAGTGCTTCGGAGAGGTCATCGGGGTCGTCGACATCGCGTCTCAGGGTGGGTACGTCGACACCGTCGATCTCGTGCGCTCCCGCCTCGAGATGCTCACGACGCGACCCACTCCCGAACGCAGGGCGGAACGACGCGATCGTCGGAGCGAAGACGGCCGTCGTGCCGACGCGTTCCTGGTCGGCGACGAACGACATCCGTCCCGGGTCGGACGCACGCAGGGCGGAGGCGAGCTCGTCGGGACGCAGCGCCGGCAGGTCCGCGCAGACCGCGGCCAGCCGTAGCAGGGGGTCCCGTCGATGCATCTCGGCCGCCGCCTGCGCGAGCGTGCCGTTCAGGTCGGTGGTGCCGTCCGGGATGACGTCGGCCCCCAGCTCGGACAGCGCGCGGGCGAGCAGGTGGTCGTCGGTGACCACCAGCACCCGGGCGACCAGGTCGCAGGACAGCACGGCCGACACCGTGTCCGCCGCGAAGGCGTGGGCGAGGTCGCGGCGAGGTCCGTCGCCGAGATCGCCGAGCCGCGACTTGCCGATGGCGGGCGGCTTGACGGGCACCAGGACGGCGTACGCAGTGGCAACGAGGTCGGGCGAGGGCATCGCGACGATCCTGTCAGGTGAGTGCTCGGTCCTCGGCGGGCGTCCACCTCAGATGGCGGCCGATGCGTCATGCTGTGCGCGAGTAGCCTCACCGGGACGGTCGGTGTGATGCGGACGAGATGAGGGATCGGTGCCGAAGCCACGCAGGCTGCAGGAGCGCAAGGGATGGGCCTTCGGTTTCTGTGTCACCGTCGTCGAGCCCTTGCTGCTGCTGTTCACCAAGCGTCGCTGGCGGGGCGGGGAGAACATCCCGGAGCGCGGCGGATGCGTGCTCGCCGTCAACCACATCTCGCACCTCGACCCCCTCACCTGTGCCCACTTCGTCTACGCGTGGGGTCGCATCGTCCGTTTCCTCACCAAGTCCGAGCTCTTCGACGTGCCGTTCGTCGGATGGGTGGTGAGGAGCGCGAAGCAGATCCCGGTCTACCGGCTGACCACCGACGCTTCGCTCTCCTTCAGCGCAGCCGTCGAGGCTGTCCGCGAAGGGGAGTGTGTCGTCGTCTACCCCGAGGGCACCATCACCCGTCAGCCCGACCTCTGGCCGATGACGGGCAGGACCGGCGCCGCGCGCATTGCGCTGGCGTCCGAGGTCCCGGTGATCCCGGTGGCCCAGTGGGGCGCCCACCAGATCCTGGCTCCCTACGCGAAGCGCCCGCGGCTGCTGCCCCGCAAGACGATCTCGATGACGGCGGGGCTCCCGGTCGACCTCGACGACCTGCGCGCCCAGCCACTGACCCCCGAGGTGCTGCACGAGGCGACCGACCGGATCATGAACGAGGTGACGCGGCTGCTCGAGGAGATCCGCGGGGAGCAGGCACCGGCCGATCGCTTCGACCCCCGCTCCTCAGGCGTCAGCGAGACCGGCAACCCGCACGCCAAGCACCCCGACTCGCGCGACAGGAGACGTAGATGAGCAAGGTGGCGGTCTTCGGTGCCGGTTCGTGGGGTACGGCGTTCTCCGTCGTGCTCGCCGACGCGGGCAACGAGGTGACGTTGTGGGGACGCCGCGAGGAGCTGTGCGCGACGATCAACGAGAAGCGCGAGAACTCCGACTACCTGCCCGGCATCGAGCTGCCTGAGGCCGTCAGTGCGACGCACGACCCCGAGCGGGCGGTGCACGAGGCCGAGTTCGTGGTCCTCGCGGTTCCCTCGCAGACCCTGCGGCAGAACCTCACCGAGTGGACCCCGGTGCTCCCGCCCGAGGCCTTGCTCGTGTCGCTGATGAAGGGC
>JBDSVV010000245.1:0-5609 GCA_039927035.1 Ornithinibacter sp.
GTCAGCACGTTTGTCCGCGGCGGCCTTCGCCTCAATGGCGTCAACGCCGTCGCGCTCAAGCGGTACGAGGACCTCCAACCCGAAGATGTCATCGCCCTCCTCTCTCGCAACTTGCGACCGAGCGGGCTCCCGACCGGGTTTGGTGGTGGTATCGCACTGACCGACGGCACAATCCACCACCAGGACATCCGACGCGCGCTCGGCATACCCCGCAGCATCCCCCCGCATCGCCTCGCCGCGGTCCTCGACTTCGCGCTCGGCGCACCGACCCTGCCCGCGAAGAAGAACGCCAAAGGGCTCAGGCTGACCGCGACCGACCTCGACTGGACCGCCGGCGACCACGGCCCGGCAGTCAGCGGACCCGGGGAGGCCCTACTGATGACGATCGCGGGTCGCTCGAACGCGTTGACCGACTTGAGCGGCCCAGGGGTAACCGACCTCCGTCAGCGAGTCGCCTAACCCACCATCTCGGCGACGCGCGCTCGGCGGCACGGTCGGCGGCATGAGCGTGCGCATCGATGCGCTTCTCAAAGGAGCGGCGATGCCGCCGCTGACGTCGGATACTCATGTCCATGCGCTCCCCGTCCGCAGTTGCCGTCGCTCTTGCTTTCGCCGCATGCGAGCTGACGGCCTGCAGCGGCGGCGAAGACCCGGCCCCACATCCTCAGGTGACCGCATCGGACTCCGAGGTCCGGCTTGTAGGTCCAGACGAGGCAGACCTGGTGCTCTACGTGAGCAACCAATCCTTCGAGGATGAAGACGTCCGCATCCAGCTCGACGTGGATGGGGTCACGGTCGTCGACGGCGAGTTCCGCGTGGAGGGGCAACACAACTGGATCCGCTTCCCCCTGAGTCTCTCGCCAGGAAGTCACACCCTCACCGCCGACTCTGACACCGGGGCCACTTTGAAGGAGTCATTCCAGGTGCCGGGCAGCGAAGCCCACTATGCCGTGGTCAACTACTGGGCGGAGGACGACTCGCCAGAACTCACGTGGCTCTTCCAGCGTGAACCCGTGGGCTTCGCCTAGCGCCCGTCGGGGCGGCAGCATCAGACCCTTGGCCCCGATGCGAACAACGCGGCAATTCCGGTAGACGCCGCTCGCTGATGAGCGTGCATCTGGGCAGCAACCGCCGCGACGCGGAGGCGCGGACCTTTCCACCCGCCGGTCGAATCATTCGTGAGGCGCCTGCTGGGTGTGCGAGGACTACACCCTCGAGCCGCTGATCCGGGTGCGAATGGCTAGGGGCGGCGGAGTTCCTTGATGATCTCGGTCACGACCTGCTCGGGGGCGGCCTCCTGCAAGTCATGCGGGCCCTCGATCGCGACCTGCCTGGAGTTCGGGGAGAGCGCTAACCAGTAGCTCTGGTTCTTCTCGCCTCCGGGGTCTGCTTCGGTGGCGCTGATCACGAGGACGGGGAAGTCGCCCAGCGGTAGCGGCAGCGTGTCCAGTTCCTCGGAGTAGTCGACGTAGTCCACGAACTCCGGGTTGTCGGTCCACACGAACCCTTCCGCCCGCAGATCCTCGGGGTCGTCGTGGTAGCTGTCGATCGTCACCAAGCCGGCCACGCGCTCCGGGTGTTTGGCCGCGCAGCCGATGTTGAGGTTGCCGCCGCCGGACTGGCCGATGAGCACGTACGGCGTGCGGAGGGGCAGCTTCGCCACCACCTGCTCCTGGACAGCGCACAGGTCGCTCATCGTGCGACGGGCGTGACGTGGTGGGTCGCTCCTGCCGGTGCCGGGGCGGTCGTAGGTGCACACGGTGGTCTGCGCAATCAGCGGGTCAACGAACGCTGCGGGGTAAGCATCGGTGCCCCCAGAGTCCGTGCCCGCCTCAAGCAGCACGCCAGGGCTGCCTTCGCCGGCGCACCAGTAGGAGACGGACTCACCCGACGAGAGCGTGAGGGTGCCGCTTTGTCGTGGCGCCAGCGACGGCGAAGGGGAAGCCGGGCCGCTGGTATCCGGGGTGGCCGGCTCCCCGCCATCGGACGGATCCTCGCCGCAGGCGGCGACGAGCATCAACGCTGCCACGGCCAAGGCGTAAACGGTTCTACGCATGTCCTGGACCTCCCACACAGAGTCAAGCCAGAACCCGCTCGATCGGGTCAGGAGCCATGATCCTGCTGCCGGTGGCCAAGCACCAGTCCTTTCAGCTGAGCTTGGCATTCGATGCCGCGCCTCGTCGGCGAGCTCGGGCGTGAGCTCCCCGTAGTGGCTCCCGTCCGTTCGGGCGACAACGAGCTGTTCCGATCCGTAGGGATCACGTGTGCTCCAGACGCTGACGCCCTGTGTCGACGCACCGGTGATGGTCTCGGGCTGAGTCCCGGGGTGCACCAGGCGTCAGGTCGTGAGGCACTCCGGGGTCTGGCGGCTCACCCTGAGACTATCTACGACGACACACTCGTCCACTAAATCGAGTTCCGTGTGGCGTGCAGAAGCGGCATGAGAGCGCGCATTCAGACATCCTGAGCGGGTGCCGAACGCGGCACGGATCACTCGACAGCCCGGACCTCACCACCGATGCCGGTCTCGTTACCATCGGCATCGTGGAAGACGTACTTCCAGACTCCGTCGTGCCTTTCGACATCATCCGGTTCCAAGCCTCGCCCTGCGATCCGCTCGATTTCAGCGACTGGGTCATCGACCCACACCATATTGATGGCTCCGCCGGCGCGCTGGGCATCCTCAATGATGTAAACGCTGCAACTCTCAGCGAGCTGCCACACGGCCTCGACGTCGTTGGGGTAAAAGCTGGGTTCGGCACCAAGCAGGCGCTCATACCACTCTTGTGCAGTGGCGTAGTCCCGGACAGGGATCCCAGCGAAGATGCCCACAGCCATGTCTGCTCTCCTTCCTCACCTGACCCTAGGCGGGGCGCACCGTTGGGGCGTCTCGCGGGCCGTGGCGACGCCCACCAGTCTGGCACCGCGTCCCAATGCGATCTGCCCGGGATGCGCGTGCTCGACCGACCTTCTGCTACGAGCAAAGGTGAAGCAGGCGCGGCCAAGCCATCCTCATCGGCACTCTCGGCGGCAGGTCAGGATGGCGTGGTGGGTGTGGCTGGGGTCCAGAGCCGGTCGATGGGCATGACGTGGAGCCGGTCGGCGTAGGTGTAGGAGCGGCGTCCGGTGGTGAGGATGATCCCGGCGGCGAATCGTGGTCCGAGTGCGTCGCGGAGTTGGGCAAGGCCGCGGAACTCGGCGGCGGGGGCGCGTTCGCTGGCTTTGACCTCGAGGCCGATCACGGTGCCGTCGTCGTATTCGATGACGAGGTCGACCTCGGCTCCGTCGCTGGTGCGCCAGTGCCCCAGCGCGACGGGCTCGTTCAGCCAGGAGGCTTGCTTGCGCACCTCGCCGATGACGAAGGTCTCCAGCAGGTGTCCGAAGTCGGTCAGTGCTGAAGGGTCGAGCCCAGCGAGCTTGTCGGGGTTGAGGCGAAGCAGCCGAGCCGCCAGCCCGGAGTCGACGACGTGAACCTTCGGTTTGGCGTTGACCCGCGATCGGAGCGTCCTGCCCCAGGCGGGGAGTTGCACGAGCAGGAAGAGGTCCTCCAGGAGTCGCAGGTGGCTCTCCGCTGTCGGGCGGCTGACGCCGATGGCCTGGGCGGCCTTGGACACGTTGAGCAGTTGGCCGGTTTGTGCGGCCAGGTGTGCCAGCAGGTCCGCCATGGCTTGGCGCTCACGGACCCTGCTCAGCTCCAGAGCGTCACGTTCGACCGAGGCGCGCACGAAGTCGTCGAACCACCGTGCTCGCGCCGCGGGGGTCCGGCGTAGCGCCAACGGCAGACCCCCAGCGCACACTCGCTGCACATACTCCACCCGGGTGGTCGCCGAGGAGGGCACCTGCTCGACGGTGCCGGCCGGGTCCACCCTCAGCGCCTCCAGCAGGTTCTCCCGGACACCGCCGATCTCTCCCTGGGACAACGGCCAGATCGTCAATGAGTGCAAACGCCCGGTGAGAGCCTGCGCCGTGCTGGGCAGCGCGTCCTGACGTGTCGATCCGGTGATGACAGCTGTGCCGGGCCGGCTGCCCTCGCGGTTCAGCCGTGCCTTGATCGCGTCGAGGATGTCCGGGACACGCTGATACTCATCCACACACAACGGGGTGGCACCTGCGACCACCGCCGCCAAGTTGCCGACCACGGCCTCGCGGACCTCGACGTCGTCCAGATCCACCACCGAACCACCCACGCGGGCGGCGAACCCCGCCAGCACCGTCGACTTCCCGACCGAACGAGGACCATGCAACGCGATGACCGGCTCCACCGCCACGAGCTCCAGCAGCAGCTCGCTCACTCGCCGTTCGACCAAGGAATCCAGAAACACGCCACCCAACCTACCAGACGTGGACCCATGCGACTTACAAACGTGAGGCACTCAGACTTACAAACACGAGGTAGGCAACCAAGCAAACGTGAAGTCCGCTATTCGGCATGAGCGCGACATCCGCACATCGACATTCCGTGAAACGCGTCGCAGCGCAGTAGCCCTATCTGGGCGAAGAAGACGCACCCCGTCGGCAGCTCAACGACAATCCGGAACTCGGCAGAGTCGGACGGATTGTGTTCCCTCCTACCGCGGTGGGCTTCTTACGGTTATCGACGAGCCGTGACACCCCGGGATCCTGAACCGCGACGGCAAGGCGCGCGAGGCCGGCCTCGCCGAGCGCCCTACCCACCGGCGTCCTGGTCGTCGTCGGTGTCGGTGTCCGTGGTGGTGCTCGAGGTGGGCCGGGTGGCCTTCGTGAGGCGTCTGTCAGCCGGGTCATATCTCGGGGGTGACGGAGTCCCCGCACCAAGCCGCTGCCTCTACCCAGGGCGCGGCTTGGTCCTGGACCATCTGGGTGAACGCCCGCGCTGCGCGGCCTCGTACCTGGAGATCGCTGCGTCTCGTTCGCGCATCGCGGCGGTGACCCACACCCCCAACCTGCTCAGCCGCTTCTCCCGCTCGACCCGGCCCGCGCGAAACTCCGCCTGCAATTCCAGCGCCTCTCTGCGTGCGGCCTGTCGTGCGCTCTGCTTCCTCAGGGCTGTGCTCATGTCCGTTATCCTTGCCGCCGATGGTGACGGTCCCTTCTATAAGCTGGCGACATCGCCCTAGCGGACACCGATCGCGAAACTTTTTTTGGATTCCTTTCCGAGCCCCCCGACCGCCGACCGCCGATCCAACCGCCGACCTCGATCCAGCCGCAGATCCGACCGCCGATCCGACTGCAGATCCGCGACAGCCCCGACCACTCGACACCACGACCTGAGACCGCACCACCGCGACCCGAACGTCCCCCCCTCCAAACGACGTGATGCCGTGGCCCACACACCTCTTGCATCCATGGTCGTGCAACTTTCCACGACCGCCCGAAATGAGGGCGCCGGCCCGTCGTCACATGGTGCCGATAGCGTCCGGGCGCGTGTGCGGATGGTAGCACGGAACGCTCGACTATGTGCCCGATCGCGACGGCGGCGAGGAAGCGTGGGCCCGCTCTTTGGCCGCCTCGGTTGGCGCACCTGGCACGCTCCGGGGTATGGGTGAGCGTCGGGTGCACCCGCGTTCGTCGGTGGGCGATACGCCAGCCGTGCGACCGTGCTTGGTCTGTCCACGACCACGAGACGACGT